>NZ_JFAQ01000050.1 GCF_001304695.1 Xanthomonas axonopodis | reverse complement strand
CCCAATTCCCAACTCCCAACTCCCAACTCCCAACTCCCAACTCCCAACTCCCAACTCCCAACTCCCAACTCCCGACTCCCGACTCCCGACTCCCGAATCATCCAACGTTCGCCGCCACCTCATCATCCTGCACCGCATCGCGCACATCCTGCGCCAGCGTCGCCTTGACGATGATCGAGCGAATCGCATCGGTCGCCTCGGACAGCGGCACATCGTTGCTCAGGCGCTGGAAGGTGTCGCGGCTGTTGTAGCCGGAGCCATCCTTCAGGTAATACTCGTACATCGACAGCAGATCGTGGCAAGCGGTGATCAGTGCAGCGACATTGCCCCGCACCAGCGCGTGACCAATCTGATCGAAGCTGTGCAGGCAATCGGCAAGCCAATGCAGGTCGTAGCGTGCTGTGGTCGGCTCGGGTGCATTGTGGCCGCGGCTGTAGGCGCTGTAGCGACGCAGGCTGCGTGCCACGCGCGCCACATGCCCGAACAGCGTGCCGATCTCGCTGGCGATATCCAGCCGCTGCACCAGCACCATGGGAATCACCTGGCCGGCAGTGGCTGCCTGCTGCTCGAAGGCGTTCTGCTCATGCTGTTCCAGCGATTGCTTGAGCACGGCATAGCTACGCTGCAGCGATTCCAGTTCCAGCGTGCGTGGCCGCCAGCTGCGTGCCGAATCCGGCGAGCTTGCCAGCACGCAGGACAGCCTTGGCCGCTATCAGGCGGCGCTGTCGCAACTGAAGGCACGTGCGGCGGCCACCACGCTGGAACTGGAATCGCTGCAGCGTAGCTATGCCGTGCTCAAGCAATCGCTGGAACAGCATGAGCAGAACGCCTTCGAGCAGCAGGCAGCCACTGCCGGCCAGGTGATTCCCAT
>NZ_JFAQ01000005.1 GCF_001304695.1 Xanthomonas axonopodis | reverse complement strand
TGTCAGAGAGGCCGCCTTCGGGCGGCCTTTTTTGCTGTTGGTGCGTGGGAGCTTGCCCTCATCCGCCCTTCGGGCACCTTCTCCCGCAAGCGGGAGAAGGGAGTGGCGAGCGCAGGTGTGAGTGTTGTGGCGATGGGAGCTACAACTGTGCAGCATCAGCAGCATTAGGGAAGCTCTGAACAAAGAGCCTGATCTGCGACAATCGATGAAGAACCAGAGCGGACGATTTCGATGCAGCTGAGCTTTGGCGATGGGGAGTACAACGGCAAGCGCAAGCGGACACGGCGCGAAGTGTTCCTAGCCGAGATGGATCAGATGGTGCCGTGGAAGGCTTTGCTGGCGCTGATTGAGCCGCACTATCCGAAGTCGGGCCAGCCTGGGCGGCAGCCGTATCCGTTGGAGACGATGCTGCGGATCCACTTTCTGCAGCAGTGGTACGCGCTGAGCGACCCTGGCGCAGAAGAGGCGCTGTACGACACGGTGTCGATGCGGCGTTTTGCAAGGATCGGCGGCCTGGACGAGGTGCCGGACGAGACCACGATTGTCAACTTCCGCCATTTATTGGAGCACCACGATCTGGCACGCAAGCTGTTCAATCGGGTGAACGCGCATCTGTCACGCAAGGGCCAGAGCTTGCGTGGTGGCACGATCGTGGATGCCACGATCATTGCTGCGCCCAGTTCGACCAAGAACAAGGATGGCGAACGTGATCCGGACATGCGCCAGACCAAGAAGGGCAACCAGTACTACTTTGGGATGAAGGCGCACATTGGCGTGGATGATGCCTCCGGGTTGGTGCACCACGTGGAATGCACGGCGGCCAACGCGGCGGACATTACGCAGGCGCACAAATTGCTGCACGGCAAGGAAGACACGGTGAGCGGGGACAGTGGCTACACCGGACTGGACAAGCGCGAGGAGATGGAGCGCAAGCGCAAGCTGCGCTACCTGATCGCAGAGAAGCCCTCGAAGCTGAAGCAGATCAAGAACAAACGCGAATTGAAGCGGGCGAAGCGTTGGGAGCACACCAAGGCCAGCCTGCGCGCGAAGGTGGAGCATCCGTTTCGAGTCATCAAACGCCAGTTCGGTTACGTCAAGGTGCGCTATCGCGGTTTGGCGAAGAACACCGCGCAGGTGCTGACGCTGTTTGCGTTGTCGAAC
>NZ_JFAQ01000049.1 GCF_001304695.1 Xanthomonas axonopodis | reverse complement strand
AACAGCAACAGCAACAGCAAGGCGGGCAAGCACCGCCAACCGTGCCGCCGCAGCGCAGCGATGGCGCGCAGGAAGCCCCACGCCCCTCCGACGATCAGATGCGTGCCATCCGCGAACGCATCGAAGCCCGACGCCGCCAGCTGCAACAGCAGCGCCAGAGCGGCTCTACCCCCGGTCAGACCCAATGAGTGAACGCATGACGCCGCGCCTGTTTCCCGTGTCCCTGCTGATTGGCCTGCTGGCCGGTTGCGCCACCACTCCGCCACCGGACGTGCGCCGCGACGCGCGCCTGGATCCGCAAGTCGGCGCCGCCGGCGCCACCCAGACCACCGCCGAGCAACGCGCCGACGGCACTGCCAACGCCAAGCCCAGCCCGGTGATCCGCCGCGGCAGCGGCACCATGATCAACCAGAGCGCCGCGTCCGCGCCGGCGCCCACGCTGGGCATGGCCAGCAGCGGCAGCGCCACCTTCAACTTCGAAGGCGAATCGGTGCAGGCGGTGGTCAAGGCGATCCTGGGCGACATGCTCGGCCAGAACTACGTCATCGCGCCCGGCGTGCAGGGCACCGTGACCCTGGCCACGCCCAATCCGGTCTCGCCGGCGCAGGCCTTGAACCTGCTGGAAATGGTGCTGGGCTGGAACAACGCCCGCATGGTGTTCAGCGGTGGCCGCTACAACATCGTACCGGCCGACCAGGCGCTGGCCGGCACCGTCGCGCCCAGCACTGCATCGCCGTCGGCCGCGCGTGGTTTCGAAGTGCGCGTGGTGCCCTTGAAGTACATCTCGGCCAGCGAGATGAAAAAGGTGCTCGAGCCCTACGCGCGCCCGAACGCCATCGTCGGCACCGACCCGGCGCGCAACGTCATCACCCTGGGCGGTACCCGTGCCGAGCTGGAAAACTACCTGCGCACCGTGCAGATCTTCGACGTGGACTGGTTGTCGGGCATGTCGGTGGGCGTGTTCCCGATCCAGTCCGGCAAGGCCGAAAAAGTCAGCGCGGACCTGGAAAAGGTGTTCGGCGAACAGAGCAAGACGCCCAGCGCCGGCATGTTCCGTTTCATGCCGCTGGAAAACGCCAATGCAGTGCTGGTGATCACCCCGCAGCCGCGCTATCTGGACCAGATCCAGCAGTGGCTGGACCGCATCGACAGCGCCGGTGGCGGCGTACGGCTGTTCTCGTACGAGCTGAAGTACATCAAGGCAAAGGACCTGGCCGATCGTCTTTCTGAAGTGTTCGGTGGCCGCAGCAACGGTGGCGATTCCAACGCATCGCTGGCGCCGGGTTCGGAAACCAGCGTGCTTGGCGGCGCGCTCGGCAATCGCGACAGCAGCATGGCCGGCAGCTCCGGCATGACCGGCGGCAGCATCGGCGAAAGTGGGGGCAGCAGCGGCACGGTGGGCGGTGAGTTCGGCAGCAGCGGCACCGGTGGCAGCAGTGGCGGCGGGCTCGGCAACGGCAGCCTGCAGCTGTCGCCGCGCAGCAACGGCAACGGCGCAGTGACGCTGGAAGTGGCCGGCGACAAGGTAGGTGTATCGGCAGTGGCCGAGACCAATACCTTGCTGGTGCGCTCCACGCCGCAGGCCTGGAGCTCGATCCGCGATGTCATCGAGAAGCTCGACGTGATGCCGATGCAGGTGCATATCGAAGCGCAGGTGGCCGAGGTGAATCTGACCGGTGAGCTGAGTTATGGCGTGAACTGGTACTTCGAGAATGCGGTGACAACACCGTTTAATGCCGATGGCAGTGGCGGACCTGCCCTGCCATCGGCTGCGGGCCGCAATATCTGGGGCGATATCGCCGGCAAGGTCACCGATCTGGGAGGTGCGCAGTGGACGTTTCTGGGGAAAAATGCCGCGGCAATCATCAATGCACTCGATAAAGTGACCGATGTGCGTCTGCTGCAGACCCCGTCGGTGTTCGTGCGCAACAATGCCGAGGCCACGCTCAACGTGGGCTCGCGCATCGCCATCAACTCCACCTCGATCAATACCGGTATCGGCGTGGATAGTAGCTATTCGTCGGTGCAGTACGTCGATACCGGTGTGATTCTCAAGGTGCGCCCGCGCGTCACCAAGGACGGCATGGTGTTCCTGGATATCGTGCAGGAGGTCAGCAGCCCGGGCGATCGACCGACCGCGTGCTTGTCTGCAACTGCCACCATCAACGCGGCGGCATGTAACGTCGACATCAACACCCGCCGGGTCAAGACCGAAGCCGCGGTACAGAGCGGCGACACCATCATGCTGGCCGGCTTGATCGACGACAGCACCACCAACGGAAGCAATGGCGTGCCGTTCCTGAGCAAGTTGCCGGTGGTCGGTGCGCTGTTCGGCAACAAGAGCCGTACTAACAACCGCCGCGAAGTGATCGTCTTGATCACCCCGTCGATCGTGCGCAACCCGCAGGAAGCGCGCAATCTCACCGACGAATACGGCCAGAAATTCAAGGCCATGGAACCACTGAAACCCAGCCAGAAACCACAATGAGTGCAGCGCTGCCGGTCGTGCTGGTGCCGGTGGGCACTGACGACGAGGCGCTGGATGCGTGTCTGGGCGCGCTGGATGCGGCAACGCCTGCAGGAACACGCGTCTGGCTGGCCGATGATGCGCAGGCCGGCCCGCGTGGGCGCGCAGTGATCGAACATTGGCTGGCGCGCACGCAATTGCAGGCGCATTACACCCGCCGCCAGCGCATGCTGGGCGAGGTGGCGCATCTGGACGAGATGCTCGGCGCCTGCGGCGATGCCGACGTGGTGGTGCTGGGGTTGGATGCTTGTCCGTTACCCGGGTGGTTGCGGCAACTGACCGCGTGTTTTGCACGCGATGCCGCGATCGCCACTGCCACGCCATGGAGCAATGTGGGCGAAGCCTGCAGCTGGCCGCGGCTGGGCGAACTCAACCCGATGCCGGACGCACCCGAGCGGCTTGCAGCAGCCTGTGCCGCGATGCCGCCGCTGCACCCGGAACTGCCGTCGGCGATCGGGCACGCGGTGCTGTTGCGCGGAACGGCGCGGCGCAAGGCCGGTGGCCTGGATGCCAGCAGTTACGGTTCGTGGTACGCCGCGCTGGTGGATCTGAGCCTGCGCATGGGCGGCCTGGGCTGTGCGATACCTCCTTCGTCGCCTCCCCGCACGAAGGCGGCCCGGCCGATGGCGACATGGATGCACTGGCCACGCGTTGGCCGGCCTGGCACGCTCGCCTGGCCAACTTCCTGATGCACGACCCGCTATGTGCCCAGCGCGATCAGCTGACTCACCTGCTGACGGACCTCCCGCCACCGGACCCGCAACGCATGCTGTTCGACGCCTAGCCGTCCGCAAACAACGCCTTCCACGCATGCCGGCGGTGGCGCAGCGACGTCGCGATGACGGACGAGACGTCGCGATCACGGAAGAAGATTCAAGGGCAAAACCATCGCGCAGTGGTCAGCGCACGCAGCTGCTGCCCGGTACAGCAGACGGCGCAGCGATCCGCATTTGCGCTGCTTGCCGCGGGGTGTCAGCTGCAAGACCACAATTACCAAGACACATGCAACACCGCCGATAGCAGCGCATGCTTTTCCCAATTCCCAATTCCCGGCCCTAAAAAGCAGACCGCGTCGGTGCGTCGGTCCGCACCACCACATCCAGTGCGTCGTGACGCCAGGATTCGATATCCAGTTTCACCGCGCGGCCGTCTTCGTCGAAGCTGATCCGCTGCAGCCGAAAACACGGCGTGCCGGGAGTGGACTGCAGCAGCATCGCCTGTGTCGCGTCCAATCCGGCTGGATGCATCGACAGCTGCGCGCGGCTCAGGAACAGGCCAAGCCGCTGGTTGAGCACGCTCGACAGCGACCCGGCCAGATCATGTTCGAGCAGGCCCGGCGCCCAGGCTGCGAGCACGACGTTGGTTTCCAGCAGCACGGCGCGGCGGTCGATCCAGCGTCGACGTTGCAGCACGAACACCTCGTCGTACGGGCTATCCAGTCGCAATGCCGCAGCGTATGCCGCGCCCGCGACCTGCCGGGTGGCGCTCAATAATTCGGTGCGCGGCTTGCGCCCTTGCGCTGCCACGTACTGCATGAAACTGGCGATGCTGGTGGGGTCGTAGCGCACGCGCGGCGCGCTGACGAACCAGCCGCGACGGTTCTCGCGGTAGATGCGGCCTTCAGCTTCAAGCTGCTGCAACGCTTCGCGCAGCGTGATGCGGGTGCAGGCAAACCGCTCGGCCAATGCGCGTTCTACCGGCAGGCGTTGATCCGGCCCCCATTCGCCGGCTGAAATTTGTGCGGAGATCGCTTCGGTGATGGCGTGTTGACGCGACACGCTCATGCGGCGAACCGCAGACGGAAGACGCAGGGCGTGATCAAGCTGATGAGGTGGAAGGCGTGCATGTTGCGATGGTAAAGAAGAACGCGCGCGCAAACCGCGACCGGCCTAGCGTGCGACAGCAGGGTTCTGGTTCTGTTGGGTTTTCCAGCTGTGCCAGCCGTACACCGCAAGCGCCACGAAGCCTGCGTAGAGCACGGCAGTGGGGTACAGCCCCTTACTGATGAAGACGCCGACATAGACGCAGTCGAGCACGATCCACAACACCCAGTTGGCGATGCGCTTGCGTGCTGCCCACACGCTGGCCACCAGGCTGAAACTGGCCAGCGCCGCGTCCAGCCACGGCAGTACTGCATCGGTGCGGAAATGCATATAGGCGCCCAGTGCAGCAGTGAAGGCCGCGCCGATGCCCAGCGAGAGCCAGCGTTCCGCCGCCGGCATCGGCAGTGGGCGTATTGGCACGTCTGCAGCGGTTCCGCGTTGCCAGTGCCACCATCCGTAGAGCTGGGTCAGCACGTAGACCTCTTGCAGCAGCATGTCCGAGTACAGCTTCCACTGGTAGAACAGCCACGCGTACAGCGCCACCGCCACGATGCCCACCGGCCAGCACCAGCGAATGCGCCGCGCGGTGAGCCACACGCCAAGCAGGTTGATCAGCACAGCAATGGATTCGAGCAACGACATGTACTGCCTGATGGAAAGTGGATGGCGGGGGAGAGGTGCAGCTTGTGCGAATCGTGTGGCAGTCGTAAGTGGATGCTGCGCGATGCCCCGAGTCTGCGTGCGATGGAAACGCGACAGCGCCCCCACGGCTGACGAAGCTGCTGCTGCCTTCAGTCGGTGCCTGAAACCGCTCAACCCCGGTGATGTCGCTTCGACGTCCTCCCCCACTTGCGGCGGAAGGTGCCCGAAGGGCGGATGGGGCGCAGGCCTTAGAAATCCACCTGCACCGTCAGGCGCGCGGTACGTGGTGCGCCCGGGAATAGATACGCATCGCCCTGATATTCGCCGGAATCGCGCCAATAGCGCTTGTCGAACACGTTATCCACGTTCAAACGCCACGTGGTCGCCAGCCCGCCCAGCGCAGTGGCATAGCGGGCACCCAGGTTGGCCACGGTGTAGGTCGGCACGCTGGCGTTGCCGAGACGGTCGGCAAACTTGCGCCCGCTGTATTGCACGCCGGCCAGCAGTGCCAGACCATCGATGCCGGGCACGCTGTAATCGGCCTGCACGCTGGCGCGCAGCTTGGGCACGTTGATCGCCTGATGGCCTTCGTACTCTGCGATGTCGGTGTCTTCCGCGCGCGAGCGGATGGCCGCGACGCTGGCGAACAGGCGCAGCTGCCGGGTCGCTGCGCCGTCGGCAGACAGCTCCAGGCCGCGGTTATGCAGGCGGCCCTGCTGCACATAGAGCAGACCGCCATCGGCCTGCGGTTGGGGGAACTGATAAGTCTGGCGGATATCGAACAGTGCCGCGCCCAGGCGCAGGCCCTGCAGGTCGATCTTTGCGCCGGTTTCCAGCTGATACGCATTGGTGGGCGGCAGGATCTCGTCGGCGTTATCGGCAAACCACGGCGCCGTGCCGCCGGCCGCCAAGCTCTTGGCATAGCTGGCATACAGCGACATGTTCTGCTGCGGCTTGAACAACAGCGCTGCCTGCGGCAGCACCGTGTCTTTGCGGGTGCGGCGTTCCAGCAGGCCGTCGCGATCGAAGCTGCGTTCGTCCAGTTGCACGTAGCGCGCACCAAGCGACAGTTCCCACTGCGCACCCAGGCCGATCCGGTCGGCCATGACCAGGGCACGCTGGCGGCTGTCCAGACGGCGCTGCTTGGGATCCAGCGCAACATCCGTCTGCGCAAAGACCTCCGGGTCGCGATCGATGCGGCCGCTGCCGACGAATTCGTTGACCGAACCAAAACGATCGATGGTGCGGCGCAGCCACGCGCCGCCGATGCTCAGGTGATGCTCCAGCGCGCCGGTAGCGACATGGCCTTCGAGCGTGGCACGCAACTGATCGTGCACGCGGGTGTCGTCGGGACTGCGGTAGTCGTAGATGTCGTACTCGCCCTGCGCGCTGAAGAAGTTCGGCGTGGCGATGTCGGTGCAGCTCGCCGCGCCGTAGCAGTCCCAGGCGAATGCAGAGAAATCGTTGATCTTCGAGCGGCTGCGCGATGCTTCGGCGGTGGCGCGCCAGTCGTCGTTGAACTGGTAGGCATAACGCAGCTGCGCGTTGAGCGAATCCATTTCCACCGGCCGCGCCCACGGTTGGTAGCCGAGCAGGCGGTGTACATCGATGTCGCGCGGCACCTGCGTGCCGCCCAGCAGTTGATAGCCGGGCACCGAGCGCTGTTGCCGATGCTGATACTCCACGTCCAGCTGCAGCAGCGCTTGTGGGGTGATCTTCCAGTCGCCGGCCAGCGACTGGAAGTTGCGGTAACCGTCGGCGTGATCGACATAGCTGTCGATGTCTTCGCGTGCGGCGTTGACGCGTAACCCCAGCGTGCGTTCGGCACCGAACCAGTCGCCCAGATCGGCGGCGACATAGCGCGAACCTTGTTCGTCGGTGCCCAGGGTCACGCTGCGCACGTGCTCGGGCCGCTTGGTGCGGTAGTCGATCAACCCCGCCGGTTCGTTGACGCCCGACTGCAGCCCGGCCAGACCCTTGAGCAGTTGCACATGCTGCTTGTTTTCCAGTGCGATCGATTGTTCGCCCACCGCGCTCATGCCGTTGATGCGGTAGCTGTTGGCGGCATTGAGCGAATAGCCGCGCACCACGAAGTTTTCGTAATAGCCGATCGGCGCATACGCATCGCCGGCGGAGGCATCGGCGCGCAATACCTCACTGAGGACGCGCGCCTGACGATCGAGCAGTTGCGCACGATCGATGACCGCGATCGAGGCGGGGGCATCCAGCAGCCGGGTGGTGCCAAATCCGCTCAACGCCGTGCTGGTCTCCACGCGCTCGCCACGCACGTTGACCGCATCCAGTTCGACCGCATCGGCGCCGGGTTGTTGCTGCGCTAGTGCAGGGGCGCAGCACAACGCCAGTGCAAGCGCGAGCGGGCAGCGGGAGAGCAGGGGGAAGTCAACGGGCATTGGGCAAGACTCGACAGGGAAAGGAAGGTGCTCACGGCAGCTGGGATGCACGCGCATGCAGATGCTCGAGCAGGTGCTGACCATCGGCGCTGGCAAACCAGTCCGTGTGGCCGAGCAGATAGCGGTGATAGGCGATGTCGGCATTGGCGGACGAACGCGTAATGCCGGCGAAATATTCCATTTCGCTCAAGGCGAAGTCAGCATGCACGATCGGCAGCAGTGCGGCCAGGCGACGCACCTGGTCGGCATCTAGTGGACGATGCTGCGCGTAGCCCTCCAGCAGCGCGTCGAGCTGGTCGAGCTCGGCCTGCGCGCGCGTGTCGGTGTCCAGTTGCAACCAGGGGATGAGGTTGCGTTCGATCGCGGTGGCCAGATCGAACAGCGCGCTGCTGCAATCGCTCAATCCGAAATCGAAGATGGCGCTGACGCGGGTGGCTCCGTCGTTGGTGTCCCACAGCAGGTTGGAGGCATGCCAGTCGCCGTGGGTCCACAGCGGCGGCAGCGCGTCCGGCGCGGACAGCAGCGGCCACGCCTGCGCATGCCACGGCAGCAGGTGGGTGGCCAGATCGTCTTGCCACGGGCGGTCCCGCAGGGCTGCTGCCAGGTGCGGCCGCGTTGGCAAGGCATCGTGCAACGCCTGTAGCGGGTCTGGCTGCGCAAACAATCGCAGATTGGCGACCAGTACGCTGGTGGAGCGTGCCGGCGCATCGAAGCCCTGGGCCGCGTGATGCAGTTGCGCCAACGCAGCGCCGGCCGCCCGCGCATGCGCAACGTCGTTGAACGGTGTCCACGACAATGCATCGCGGTAGAGGTCGCGCCCCACGCCGCCCCGCTGCACTTCGTACACCCACTCCTCGTGCGCCAGCGCAGTGCGGCCCTGGGCGTCGTGCACCACCTCCACCACCGGCGCACCGGCCCAGCGCAGATGGGCCATAAAGCTGTGTTCCTCGCGCAGCGCGGCGACGCTGCGCACGCTGCGGTGGTGGCGTTTGACGATGACCGGGCCACTTGCAGTGTCCACGCAGGCCGCTGCCGAGAACGGGCGCGCGCTATGCCAGCGCACCGCAGTGGGGTGGCCCACCGCCGCAAACCGCTGCAGCACGCGATGGATTTCATCGTTGGTCAGGACTGGCCAGTCCGGCAATGCCAGTTCCAGGCTCATGCCATGGACCTGGTGCGGCACGTTCATGGCCTGACTGCCGACAGGCGCAGCAACCATGCCGCGTCGGTGAGTGGTATAGACCAAGTGCTCAGCAGTAAAGCGGCGGACGCGGCGCGCGCGCCGTCAAGAACAAGAACGGCGCTGCCGGGCCGTTGTCGCATCGCATCGGCCATCAGGTCGCGGCGATGCAAGTTAATGAAAGGGCAGCGCGAAACCGCAAGGCCGCTAACTGTCATCTCAACAATCAGGTGTGGGAGTGCACCAAAGGCAGCCGCAACCCAGCTGGCGATCAGGTGCATGCGGGCGACGCGCTCCGACGCGGATGTACGCCTGGTACATGTATCGAGTGCTACCCGCGCTTGCCTGGCTGCGCAGTCGGTTTGCCGGTCGCACAAAGTGTGGCAACGGACACCGCGTGCGGCTCCGGGCGCGCAGTATGCGCCTTGCGGCGATGGGTCGCCATGCTGCAAGGCGTGTTTGCGCCGGGCACTGTGTGCAGGCGGAAGCGTGGCGCAGCTCCAACCGCGTCCGGATGTCGACGCAATGCAGCCGCGGCTGCGCCTGTCGCGCAGCGAGCATCGGCCGACGCAAGATGGCGCCGCGCCGCTCCGGCACCGGATAATGGCCGGATGACTCCCGTCCAGATCGCCGCCGTCGTCGTTACCTATGAAAGCAGCAGCACCATCGATGCGTGCCTGTCGCGATTGCGCGCGGCCGACGGCATCAGCGAAATCCGGGTGGTCGACAACGCTTCCAGCGACGACACCCTGGAAGTGGTGCAGCGTCATGCCTTGGCCGATGCGCGGCTGCATTTCATCGCCAATCCCGATAACCCTGGTTTTGCGACTGCCTGCAACCAGGGCGCGCGCGATTCGCAGGCACCCTGGCTGGTCTTCATCAACCCGGACCTGATGGTCGCGCGCGATACCTTGCTGCAGCTGTACGACCGGGCAGCGGGGCATCCGGCGGTGCTGTTGGGGGTGGAGCAGGTGGATGAGCGGGGGCGCCCGGATGCGGCCGTGCGCCGCCGCGACCCGGACTTTGCCGCGATGCTGCGCGCGCCGCGTGCCGCCGCCAATCTGGCGGTGCCGGCCGATCCGTCGCGGGCCCTGCAGCCGGTGGATGCCATCTCCGGCGCGTTGATGCTCATGCAGCGCAGTCTGTTCGACCGGCTGGACGGCTGGGACGGCGGTTACCGGCTGCATGCTGAAGACCTGGACCTGTGCCGGCGCGCCCGCCAGGTCGGTGCCCTGGTGGCGGTGGCCAATGATCTGCAGGTGCTACACGTGCGCGGCGTTTCCAGCCGCGCGCGGCCGTTCTTCGTGGAGTGGCACAAACATCGTGGATTGTGGCGCTATTTTCGTAAATTCGAGGCTGATCAACGCGGGCTGCTGACGCGGCTTGGCGTGTGGCTTGCGATCTGGATCCACGCAGCCGCGCAGGTGCCACGTTTGTTACAAAACAAATGAGTTGGATCGCGTTAAAGCTGTGATAAATCTGTGATGGGTCGCCGGGCGTAACTGTGATACGTTTCGGCCCGAAGTGTGATCAACCCTAGCTTCCTGTCCCTTCCGGGTCCCCCATCAGGAATCGTGCAATGTCTTTACAGAACGACCCGCAAAGGCGGCTACGTCGGTCGTGCGCTACCCCGCTGCAGTCCAGTTCGATTGCCTTGCCGTGTCATTCCAATCCAACCCAACCGCGTGCGCTGTCGGTCCTGGCATCGGCGCTTGCACTGAGCTGTGTGCTGTCCGCATTGCCGGGCACCGCGTTGGCCGGTGCGTGGACCCAGCCGCAGGGCGACACCCTGGTGATCGTCAAGGCGCTGCATAGCGATGGCCGTGGGTGGTTCGACGACAGCCATCACCGCACGACCTTCGGCGACGGCCAGCAGTTCGACGGCAATGGCCGCAGCCGTCAGGACCAGCTCAACGTCTACGTCGAGCACGGTCTGACCGACAAGCTCAGCTTCATCGGCAACTTCTATTTCAACGACGTGGGTTTCAGCAACCACGATGCCGTCAACGGCCGTCAGCAAATCACGACCACCGGTTTTGCCGATCAGGAAATCGGCTTGCGCTATGCGCTGCCGAGCGCGCAGAACGATGTGTGGCGCAGTGCCGTGCAGGCCTTGGTGAGCATCCCCGCGTATGGGCGCAGCAATACCTACCACCCGAACAATCCTTCCGCCAATTCCGACCCTGCGCTTGGCCTCGGCGACTATGGCCTGGAGCTGCGCTACAGCCGCGGCCGCGGTTACACGCTGGGCGGCCGCAACGGCTACGTGGATCTGGGTGGCGCGGTCCGCCTGCGCGGAAGTGCGGCGTCCGACGAATTGCGGGTGGACGCGTCCACTGGTCTGAGTCTGACCCCGAGTTGGCTGCTGTTGTGCGAGCTCAACGTGATCCAGAGGTTGGGCAACGGGCGTGGCAACTTCGATGTTGCCGGTAGCGGTGGCAGCGTGGGCTTCGTCGCCACCGGCACCAACTACGACCTCACCAAGGTGCAGTTGTCCACGCTGTATACGGCGCCGGGTGGCAGCCAATGGCAGGTGGGGTATCAGCAGCCGGTGATGGGCCGCAATACAGGTGCCGCAGGGGGGCCATTCGTGGCCGCCTGGTGGCGTTTCTAAGGGGCCGCACATGACGGTCACCTGCGAAACGGACGCGCTGGGACAAGCACCGGACATCGGCCGCGAACGCTGTCTGCTGGGTCGTGCGCTGGTGTCGGCAGGCGTCATCACCGATGAGCAGCTGCGCTCGGCGCTGGCGTTGCAGCAACGCTGGAATTCGCGCCTAGGCGATGTGATCCTGGCCCAGCGCGGCGTGCCGGCGCAGCGCTTCTACGCCATCGTCGCCGCGCACTTCGGGCTGCAATTCATCGATCTGGTGCAGCAGCCGCCGGATCCTGCGCTGCTTACCCCCGGCGATCTGGATAGCTACGCGCAACGGCTGGTGTTGCCGTGGCGGCGCGAAGACGGCGTGCTGGTGCTGGCGGTGGCCGATCCGGATCCGGCCTTGTTCGCCTGGGCACGTGCCCATTACGGCGAAGACGTGCGCTTTGTCGGGACCGCAAAGTTCGACATCATCTGGAGCCTGCAGCGCTATGCCGACGAGCAGCTCACCGACAACGCGCTGAACCTGCTCGCGGCGCATGCGCCGACGTATTCGGCACGCCAGGTCATCACACGCGGGCAGAAGTTCGCGTTGTGGGCGCTGGCGGCGGTGATGCTGGTGACGTTGGTGCTGTTCCCGGTGCCGGCCTTGATTGCCGTCAACGTGCTGGTGGCGCTGGGCTTTCTGGCCACCTTCGGGTTGAAGCTGCTGCTGGTGTGGTTCGGCTCGCGCCATCGCATCGACATAAAGGTCACCGAAGACGAAGTTGCCGCGCTGCGCGACGACGACCTGCCGGTCTATACCGTGCTGGTGCCGATGTACAAGGAGCCGGAAGTCCTGCCGATTCTGGCCAACGCGCTGCGCAAGCTGGATTACCCGATCAGCAAGCTGGACGTAAAGCTGGTGCTGGAAGCGGACGACCTGGACACCATCGAAGCGGCCAAGAAACTCGGCCTGGAAGCGTTCTTCGAAATCATCCGGGTGCCGCCGTCGCAGCCCAAGACCAAGCCCAAGGCCTGCAACTACGCACTGCATTTTGCGCGTGGCGAGCTGCTCACCATCTACGACGCCGAAGACAAGCCCGAGCCGGACCAGCTCAAGCGCGTGGTGGCGGCATTCCGCAAGGCCGAGAAGGATGTGGTGTGCATCCAGGCGCGGCTGAACTACTACAACGCCGACGAAAACTGGCTGACGCGGATGTTCACGCTGGAATACACGCTCTGGTTCGACTTCTACCTGCCGGCACTGGAATACCTGCGTATTCCGATTCCGTTGGGTGGCACCTCCAATCACTTCCGTCTGGACGTGTTGCGCCAGGTGCGCGCCTGGGACCCGTACAACGTGACTGAAGACGCCGATTTGGGCGTGCGGCTGATCCAGAACGGGTATCGCGTCAACGTGGTCAACTCCACCACCTTCGAAGAAGCCAACGTCAGCATTCCCAACTGGATCCGGCAGCGTTCGCGCTGGCTCAAGGGCTATATGCAGACCTGGCTGGTGCATATGCGCGACCCCGTGCATCTGTATCGCAGTACCGGCTTCAAGGGATTTTGGGGGTTTCAGTTCTTCATCGGCGGCGGTTTCTTCACCGCATTGGGCGTGCCGGTGCTATGGGCCTTGTACGCGGCGTGGGCGTTGACGGGCACCACGATGTTCGAGCGCTTCTTCCCGCCGTGGCTGGCGACAGTCTCGCTGGTCAATCTGCTGCTGGCCAATGCGTTCTTCATCTACATCACGCTGGTTGCAGCGTTCAAGCGCGACTACTTCAAGCTGGCGCCGTACGCACTGACGGTGCCGTTCTATTGGGCGTTGCAATCGATCGCCGCCTACAAGGGTCTCTGGCAGCTGATCCACAATCCGTTCTATTGGGAGAAGACCACGCATGGCATCAGCAAGCATTCGGAAAACGAACGCCGCGCCGCACTCGAAGAGTGAGCCGGTTGCGCAGCGTCGCGAGAGCGGGCTGCCGGCGTTCCTCATCGCCGTGGTGGCACTGTCGCTGCTGAGCCAGCCGTTGCTGGTGCAGTCGGTGGCCACGGCGCCCGCGCTTGCGCCAGGCATCGGCGTGCCGGCGACCGGGCTGTTGGCGTGGGCGGTCGATCTCACCTTGCATCGCTGGAATCTGCCGTTCCAGGTCTGGCCTTGTGTCGCGGTGGCTGCGAACGCACTGTTCCTGTCGCTGCTGTGGCGCGATCTGGCTGGCGTGTTCGGGCGCGGCTGGGCCAGCGCTCTGACGCTGCTGGTGGGCTGCAACCCGCTGTTCCTGCTGCCGATCGCTGCCGGCGGCAGCCAGGCAGTGGGGTTGCTGGCCTTCTATGGTTTGTGCCGCACCTTGCGGCGCTTGCAGGCGCCGGTGGAAGCCTTCACCTACCTGCGCATTGCCGGTTGGCTGTGCATTTTGCTGTGCCTGGATCTGCAGACGCTGGCGCTGTCGACCATGGTCGCGCCGTGGCTGCTGCTGGTCATGCCGCCGCAGATGCTGCGCAAGGCGCCGGGCTCGTTCTACCTGGTGTGCTATCTGCCGTTCGCGTTCCTGGTCGGCATGTGGGCCTACGTCAATCTGGTCGTATTCAATGCGCCGTGGCCGACGCTGTCCAGCATCGCGCAGGCCTCGCACCCGTTGCCGCTGCCCCTGGCCGGCCATGCCGACGGCTGGTTGCCGGCGGTGCGCTGGGGTGTGGCGGCCGTGGTGTGCTTCCCGGTGCTTGCGCTGGTGGCGCGTACGCGCGGCGGTGCGTTGGCGCGTGGCGTGGTGGCCAGTGCCGGCACCGTGATCTGCGCGGCCGCGTTGTCGTTCGCGTTCGGCTGGGCTGGCTTCGATGCCCTGCTGCTGTTGTGGGTACCGGCGGCGCTGTTGCTGCGTGCGCTGCACGCCGACCAACGCGGCCAGGCGGCCGGGTTGCTGGTGCTGGGTCTGCTCGGTGCGGTCTGGGCGCAACCGCAGGGGTGGGGCAGCTGGATGCGTGCCGCAGCGACCGACGAACAGGCGTTGATGCAGGGCGAGGCCGTTGTCATGACGACGCCGGTAGCGCTGCCAGTGCTTGCGGCGGCCGCTCCCGCCACGCATGATGCTGGTGTGATGCAGTCGGCGATGGCCGAGAGCGCTGCGGTGGTCCCGGCGGCAACGGCATCTGCCGACACTGCCCAGCCGGCCAACCCGGCAGCGGTCACGGTGGTCCCGCAGGACAAGAACAATGCATCCTTGCGTGCGACGGCGTGCTCCCGGCACGCGGCGCCGCCCAATACCGAAGTATCTGCAGCATGTTCAAGCGCGTTCTAAGCGTCGCAACGTTGATCGGCGTGTGTCTGCTGGCAAACGGCTGCAATGCCGCCGCGCCGACCTGGATGGGCGCCAACGTCAAGGTGTCCGCCAACGCCCCGTGGGAAAGCCAGGCTGCAGCGCAGGCGCTGGACGCATTGGCCAAGACCGGTGCCAGCAAGGCGTTGCTGGTGGCGTTCGTGTGGCAGGCCAACCCGCAGTCCAATGACCCGGTGCTGGGCAGCGACAGCAGTGTGGAGGCCATGCGTGCGGCGTTGCGGCAAAGCCTGCAGGCCGGTTTGCAGCCGACGCTCAAGGTGCATGTCTGGATTCCGGGGCACTGGGCCGGCGATGCCGCGCCCACCGACCCGGCGGCCTGGTTTGCGGCCTACCAGCATGCATTGTTGCCGTTGGCCAAGCTGGCCCAGGACGAACACGCCGAAGCGCTGGTGATCGGCACCGAGTTGCGCAAGTTGCAGGACGCGCCGCAATGGCCGGCGTTGGTCGCGGCAGTGCGCAAGGTCTACCACGGAAAACTGTTGTATGTGGCCGACGGCATGGAGCATGCCGAGCGCTTCCGTTACTGGTCGTTGTTCGATGCGGTGGGCACCAGCCTGTATCCGCGCCTGTCCGAAGCTGCCGATGTACGCAGCGCTGAAATGACCGCTGCGGCACAACGCCTGCAGCAGTTGGGTCAGCGCGTGGGCAAGCCGGTGTGGGTGGCCGAGCTGGGGTTGCGTTCGGCGCGCGGTAGTCTGGCCGCGCCGTGGGAAAGTCCGGAGCAGCGCACGGGCGCCGTCGATACGCACCTGCAGCTGCAGGTGCTGCAGCAGTGGCGCAAGGTACTGCAGGCGCATGGCGTGGAAGGCATTGCGCTGTGGTGCTGGTATACCGACCCCAAGGCCGGCGGCCCGGGCGACAGCGACTTCACCGTGCAGGGCAAGCCGGCGCAGCAGGTGCTGGCGCGCTGAGGGCGACTCGCGAACAGCTGCGTTCGCTGCAATGGCGGGGCGCGGCCAATGCCCGGGATCGCCAGATACCGCTCGCACGCTTGGGCATCTGGCGCCGTTCACGCCATGTGATGCCGGCTCGCTTTGGTTGTCGGTCGCCCTAAATCGCTGCTGCACGCCCATGGTATGCGCCTATGCTGCGCGGCAGGCGGGGGCGGCTGTGCGCACTGGCGATCACGTTGCCTGTCTTCCGCTGTCGACTATGCCGCAGCACTGCTTGAGGCTCGCTGACCCACCTTGGCGATCGCCGCTTCGTGCCTGACAGCACAGCTGCGGTGCGTCGCCACGTGGGGCTTGCGCACTGCACGCGCCGCCATCGCCGCTAAGGGCATAATCCGGCGGCATGATCATCCATTCGCTGCTCGACACCGACCTGTACAAATTCACCATGATGCAGGCAGTGCTGCACCAGCACCCGGCAGCGCAGGTGGATTACCGCTTCAAATGCCGCACCCCCGGCGTGGACCTGGCCCAGTTCATCGATGAGCTCTCGCGCGAGATAGATGCGCTGTGCCGGTTGCGGCTGCGCGATGACGAAGTGGATTACCTGCGCAGCCTGCGCTTCATCAAGCCGGACTTTGCCGACTTCCTGGCGCTGTTCCATCTGGATCGCAAGTATCTGAGCCTGACCGCATCGGCCACCCATCCGGGCGAGATCGAGCTGACCATCCGCGGCCCGTGGCTGCACACCATCCTGTTCGAGGTGCCGCTGCTGGCGATCATCAACGAGGTGTGGTTTCGCAATACCTCCGAGCCGGATTTCGAAGAGGGCCGCACCCGCCTGCGCGAGAAGGTGGCGAGCCTGCGCAGCATGCCGGCCGGCTGCAAGATTGCCGATTACGGCACCCGGCGGCGCTACTCGCGGCAATGGCATGGCGAGTTGCTGCCGCTGCTGCGCGATGGCCTGGGCGAGCAGTTCGTGGGCACCAGCAACGTGTATTTCGCCAAGCAGTACGGGCTGACCCCGCTGGGCACCATGGCACACGAGTATCTGCAGGCGTTCCAGGCGCTGGGGCCGCGGCTGCGCGATTCGCAGGTGGCGGCGCTGGAATCGTGGGCGCGCGAATACCGTGGCGATCTGGGCATCGCGTTGTCGGACGTGGTCGGGCTGGATGCGTTCCTGCGCGATTTCGATCTGTATTTCTGCAAGTTGTTCGATGGCATGCGCCACGATTCCGGCGACCCGTTCGAATGGGGCGAGCGCGTCACCGCGCATCTGGAAGCGCACCGCGTCGATCCCCGGACCAAGGTGCTGGTGTTCAGCGACGGCCTCAATATCGACAAGGTGATGCGGCTGTACCAGCACTTCCACACGCGCTGCCGGCTGGCCTTCGGGGTTGGCACCAGCCTCACCAACGATCTGGGGCCGACGCCGCTGCAGATCGTGATCAAGATGGTCCGCTGCAATGGCCAGCCGGTGGCCAAGCTCAGCGACTCGCCCGGCAAGAGCATGTGCGAGGACATCGGGTACCTGCGCTATCTGCGCGACGTGTTCGGACTGCCGCCGATGGCGGAAGGTTGATCGATCGGGGCGAGACCGCAGGGGACTGACTGGCGGGGATGAGCACCCACTATAGAAATTCGCTACACGCTGTCGGGGAATGCCCGGAAAAGTGAGATGCATCTCTCGATTTGAGGATGGCGGCCGCCAACATTTCATCACACATGCATCACATCGGATGCACGCGTCGCATGTGACGGCCCTTTTCCTTGCGAAGTCTGTTGAATGAGCGCACTCGACCCGTTGCCGCTATACCGCACACGCAGTTGCTCCCGGCAATGGGTGGGGTTTGTGCGCGCGATGGCCGAGGAGTTTGGCGCCGAATTGTCCGAGGACGATCTGGCCCTGTTGATGGTGCGAATCGGGCACCGCTTCGCACGCGAACAGCGGCTTGCGCCCTGCCCCATGCTGGATGACGCGCAGCACGCGGCCTATGCGGTCTGGGACCGCTGCGACTGGGGCCAGTGCGTGTTGGAGGAGTACACCGACCATGTGCAGATCCGGCACGCGGGCGCGCCGTTGAGCGTCGCGCTGAATGGCGCCGCGTGGAGCGATGGGTTCTTGCAGGGTGTGTACGAGGGGTGGTTCCAGCAACTGGGGATGCTGGCAGGTCTGGCGGTGCAGCGCGTGCCGAGCGACACCGTCGATCTGCGCTGCCTGGGTTGGCGCGCACGGCATGAGCATGTCTGATCGGGCAAGGAGAGTGTGATGACAGCAAAGAAGGACAAGGACGCAACCCAACATGACGATGTGTCGGGCCTGTTCGCGCGCTTGGGACGCCGGCGAGCCAGGGGTACCACGATTTCGCTTACACCCAGCTGTCGCCGCGCACGTCTGGCTAGATGCAGGCCGGTGCGCCGGCAGCTATCGAAGCGATCTCCGGTGCGCCCGATGCCGTGCAGCCGCCGGTGGGGAGTTGCAGCGCCGACGCCCAGCTTGGGCATGCCGGTCGCCGTAGCGGTGCCAGAGCGTTCGCTGCAACCCGTCGTGACGGCGGCAGACCCGGTGCCGGATGCGCTCGTGCCGCTGCGCAAGTTGCGGCAGCTCGACGAACCTGCGCCGCGCGGCGTGCAGCCGGCCGATCGGCCCGCGCAGACGCCGTTGGAGCGCTTGTTCCAGTGCCTGTTGCAGGCCGATGCGCGCAGCTGCGCGCAAAGCCCGCTCAAGCGCCTGCGCTCGCGTTGATCTGTTGCCCGTTGTTCCCTGCCGTAGGCGCCGATGCGCTTGACGCTTGTTGTGCCGTACGCCGCCATGCTTGAAGGACGATTGATGACCGCTGCCAGCCGCCGTTCCGCATCACCGCTGCCCACGCTGGCGACCTGGGCGCTGTGGTTGCTGGGTGCGTTGCTGCTGGTGTTCGTGGTGGCCGTGCCGATGGATGTGACCCAGTAGCTGGTGTTTCCCGGCGTGTTGTTCGCGGTGGCGCTGGCAGTGCGCAATCGCGGCGGGCGGGTGGTCATCCTGATGATGATGGGGATGTCGCTGGCGGTGTCGTGCCGCTACATCTGGTGGCGCATGACCCAGACCATGGGCGTGGGCAGTGCGGTGGATTTCATCCTCGGCCTGGGCCTGCTTGGCGCCGAGCTATATGCCTTCGTGATCCTGGTGCTGGGCTATTTCCAGGTGCTGTGGCCGCTCAACCGCAAGCCGGTGCCGCTGCCGGCCGACCAGCGCCTGTGGCCCAGCGTGGACGTGTTCATTCCTACCTACAACGAGCCGCTGTCGGTGGTGCGCACCACCGTGCTGGCGGCCAGCGTGATCGATTGGCCGGCCGGCAAGATCACCATCCACTTGCTGGACGACGGCCGTCGCGACGCGTTTCGCGCGTTCTGCGCCGAGGTCGGCATCCACTACGTCAACCGCACCAACAACGCGCATGCCAAGGCCGGCAACATCAATGCCGCGTTGAAGAAGTGCAGCGGCGATTATGTGGCCATCTTCGATTGCGACCACATTCCCAGCCGCAGTTTTCTGCAGGTGGCGATGGGCTGGTTCCTGTGCGACACCAAGCTGGCACTGGTGCAGATGCCGCACTATTTCTTTTCGCCGGACCCGTTCGAACGCAACCTGGACACGCACGGCAAGGTGCCAAACGAAGGCGAGTTGTTCTACGGCCTGCTGCAGGATGGCAACGACCAGTGGAATGCCACGCTCTTCTGCGGCTCGTGTGCGGTGATCAAGCGCACCGCGCTGGAAGAAGTGGGCGGCGTGGCGGTGGAAACGGTCACCGAAGATGCGCACACCGCGCTGAAGCTGCAGCGCCGCGGTTACCGCACCGCCTACCTGGCCGTGCCGCAGGCTGCGGGCCTGGCCACCGAAAGCCTGTCCGGCCACGTGGCGCATCGCATCCGCTGGGCGCGCGGCATGGCGCAGATCGCACGCATCGACAACCCCTTGCTGGGGCGCGGGCTCAACCTGTCGCAGCGGCTGTGCTACCTCAACGCGATGCTGCACTTCTTCTACGGCGTGCCGCGCATCATCTATCTCACTGCGCCGCTGGCCTATCTGTTCTTCGGCGCGCACGTGATCCAGGCCTCGGCGTTGATGATCCTGGCCTACGCCTTGCCGCATATTTTGCAGGCCAACCTGACCAACCTGCGCGTGCAGAGCCGCTTTCGCCATCCGCTGTGGAACGAGGTCTACGAAACCACGCTGGCCTGGTGCATCTTCCGTCACACGCTGGTGGCCTTGCTCAATCCCAAACTCGGCAAGTTCAACGTCACGCCCAAGGGTGGGCTTGTGGCGCGCAGCTATTTCGACGCGCAGATCGCCAAGCCCTATCTGTTCCTGTTGTTGCTCAACGTGGTGGGCGTGGTGGCCGGTGTGCTGCGGCTGATCTATGTGGGTGGCAGCGGCGAGCAGCAGACCATCTGGTTCAACCTAGCCTGGACGCTCTACAACATGGTGCTGCTAGGCGCCACGATTGCCACCGCCAGCGAAACGCGCCAGGTGCGCAGCGCGCACCGTGTGCCGCTGGATGTGCCGGTCACCCTGTATCTGCCCGATGGCGGTGTGCTGCCGAGTCGCTCGGTGAATTTTTCCACGGGCGGCATGGCGATCACGCTCGCGCAGCCGCAGCCGCAGCCGCAGCCGCAGCCGCAGCCGCAGCCGCAGCCGATCGAGCCGGGCTTGCCGGTGCAGATCGGCCTGAGCCATCGCGGCGTGGAGCCGACCTTGCCGGCGGTGGTGCGCCAGGATCGCGATGGGCAGGTCAGCATCCAGTTCACGCAGATGTCGATGGAACAGGCGCGCTGGCTGGTGGCATCGATCTTCGCGCGCGCCGACATCTGGCTGTCGCAGTGGGGCCAGCACGACCGCGATGCGTTCTGGCGCTCGATGGGACAGGTGTTGGAAGCCAGTGCGCGCGGATTCGGGCGACTGGGCGGGCATATCGTGGACAGCGCGCGGCAGGGCTTTCGTCCGAGGCGCCCGGTGGATCTGGAGTCGTGAGTGTGATGCGTGGTGTTTCTCTTTCCTTGGTCAACCGCTACACCGACCCGGTGTATGCGGGCGAAAGCCGTACCGGCATGTCCTACAACCTCAGTGGTGCGGCCGAATGGCAGGTGGCGCCGCAGCTGTTCCTGGGCGGGCGGCTGACGTTCAACAACGCGCGCGACTACAACCAGTTCAGCAGCAACCTTTACTTGCGTTTCGTGATGGATCGCCTGGGCGCTGCGCTGGGGCGTGCGCCGCAGGTGCTGACCTCGCCGTATGCGGCCGAGCATTGATGTGCCGGCAACCTGGTGCGTCGCCGCGAATGCGCGCAGGCGGCGTGATGCCGCGCGTGCATGGGGTTCGCATCCTCGCCTGCGAGGTGGTGTGAATTGTCGCCACGCTGCAGGGACCGCGTGGCCTGCACGCGATAACGCAGGAGCAGACAAACGAACGGCGCCTTCCGGCGCCGTTCGCATCGCAGCACATCACGCGTTGCTCGCTTACGGACGCACCTTGGTGGCACAGACAAAGACCGCGGCCTGCTGCACGCGGTTGATCACGCCCTGGCTCTGCAGCTCGCGCGCGTGTTCGTCCATGCAGGTCAGGTAACCCAGACGGTTGCCGACGTTCTGCGTCTTGCACAGGCTGCTTTCGGCAGACACGTTCGCACCCGGAATCAGGCCGCCGGTCTCCACCGTCGGGACCAGGGTATTGCAGGTACCCAACTTGGCCGGCCCGGTGTTCAAGGTCCAACCGATGTCGGCAAACAGCGCCGGGGTCAGGTCGATGTTCACGTGCGCCTGCACTTCCGGCGTATCGAACGGCTCCATCAACGCATTGGGCTGCAGATCGGTATCGAAGTGCGAGAACGTCGAACCACCGGCCACCACGCTGGGCGAGTACAGCCGCGTGCGACCTGCGCTGTCGGTGCCCTGCAGCAGCTGTGGATCTTCGTACAGCGCCGCGACCACCGCAGTGTTGCCCTTCAGACGCGCGCCATCGGCTTGCGAGACCATGATGGCGGGGATGGTGATGTCGGTGATCGGCGGTGCCGCATTGCCCATCGTCTGCACACCGGCCGTGTTGTTGGCGAAGATCACGCCCACCGCGCCGTTGAGCTGCGCATTCTTCACCTTGATCGCGAACGCGCAGGTGCCGCGGTCGATCAGCGCCACCTTGCCGGCCACATCGGCAGCATTGACGAACGGTGTTTCGCAGCCATCGCTGGCCGATGCGGCTGCCACGCCGTCGTTGACCGTCACCACCGAACGCGCCGGGAAATTGGCCGCCGTGGCCAGCGGCCCGAAGCTGGCAAAGCCCACTTCGAACTTGCCCGCAGCGCTGGCCGGTGCGGTCACGCGCAGCAACGTGCGCTGATCCAGGATCAACGCCGCCTCGCGGTTCACGCGCGTGCCGGCCCAGACCGTGCGGCCGGGCGTGCGCATCGCTTCTGCGCGCAGGGCGTCGGTCATGGTGGGGTCGTCGAAGCGCTTGTTCTGGACGTTGTCGTAGGCCTGCGAGGTGTAGACGTCGGTCAGGCCGCTGCCCGAACCCAGCACGCCGGTGGTCTTGTTGAGGAAGCCGGCCGCGCCCAGGCCGTGGCCGATCTCATGCATCACCACGTTGAGGAAGTTGATCTGCCCTTCGGGCGTCTTGCCGTCCAGACCCAAGATACCAGCCCGAACCGGCCAGGCAATCGTCCTTGCCCAGGTCGCCGTTGAACTGCGAAAACACGTCGGCCGGATCGGCCGGATCCGGCACCAGGTCCTGCCAGGCGATCGCATCGCCCAGCGCGGACGGATACAGCGTATTGGCTTTGGCGCCGGGGAAGTTGTTGACGATCCAGTTCGGGCCGGCCTGGCCCAGCGTGCCGCCGGTGGCGGTACAGGTCAGCCGGGCGAACGAGGCATACACCTTGATCTCGACGTTGCTCTGCAGCACCGCGCCCCACAGGTCCATGACGTACTGGTAGGCGATGCGGCGTTGCTCGCCGATCGTGCGGCCCGGATTGCCGCCCAGCGGTGCGGCAGCGGTCGGGTCGTTCAGACCGACCACGGTACCGGCATCGCCATTGATCAGCGTGACATTGGCTGCCGGGGCATGCAGCGGTGCCAGCGCGGCCGCCACGGCCAGGGACAGCAGCAACAAGGGCTTATTCATGCGGCAGCGCTCCGTGCTCGGCGTGGGTGGGTTGCGTGGTATCGGCGTCTTTGCTGTGTTCGATGACGATGCGTCCATCGGCCTGGCGGGTTGCCGTTAGCGAACTCATCTGGGTGGCCGGCAACTTGCGCGCCACGGTGCCGTTGGGCAGGCGCCGCTCGGTCGCGCGTGCGGCCGCTTCGTTCTGCGGTACCGAGGTGCGTGCAGCGCTGCTGCGTGCTGCGGAGGCGGCTGCAGCCTGCTGATCCAGCGCCGCGCTTTCGGCGTCGGTCAGCGGGCGCAATTTGCCGGTGGTGGGGTCGATACCGACCTTGGAACTGTTGGTGGCTGCTTCCTGCGCTGCAGCAATCGCCGGCAGGCATGCGACACACAACACACCGGACAGCATCCATCCGGGCTTGCGAAAGCTCATCATCGTTGGGGTTTCCTTGGGTCCAACAGGGGGAAAAACGCCGTGCTGACACCGGCGCTATGGAGATTCCTTCCATTTCAGTCTGTTCATGACTGAGTCATGAATCTGTGATTCGTGTCAATCTTTTGACACATCCGCCGTCGAATGTGAAGCGGCAACCTGAAAAAGTCATCGACAGGCTTGCGCTGTGGCGCTTCAGTTCCCAAGGCGCGACGGCCAAGCGGCCGGCGCTCGGCATCTTCAGACGCCACTCGTACACTGACCGGCCTGGGCGTCGTTCGGACCTCCGTTGCCGCCGCCATACACCAGCAGCCAACCCAACGCCAGGCCACCATGCACGCCGTCATCTACCACAATCCCGGTTGCGGAACCTCCCGCAACACCCTCGCCCTGATGCGCCACACCGGCGTCGAACCGCAGATCGTCGACTACCTGCAGCATCCGCCAAGCCGCCAGACGTTGCAGTCGCTCATCGCCGCTGCCGGCATCACGGTCCGCGAGGCCATTCGCCAGAAAGGCACGTCTTACCTGGAACTGGGACTGGACGATCCCGCCCTGGACGATGCGGCACTGTTGAGTGCGATGCTCGCCCATCCGATCCTGATCAACCGCCCATTCGTCCAGACCGCGCGCGGCACGCGCCTGTGCCGCCCTTCCGAATTGGTGCTGGACCTGCTGCCGCCGGCCACGCACGGCTTCATCAAGGAAGACGGCGAACGCGTGCTGGACGAGGCCGGTCAACCCCTTGGCCGCTGACATGTTTCAACCGGTTCAACCGGCGCGAAGCTGGCCTGGCGTTGTCATGCTGGCTGCAACGCTGACGATAGACGCAGTGCGCTTATCCATGGCGCGCCGATGAACAATGCTGCTGCACGCCCACATCCGTATGCACCACACCTGCTGAGCGCAGCAGAGCAAGGCGACTGTACGCACCGCGCGCTGGCGCGCGCATTGCCCGGAGGCGGCATGCACAACCCGCGGCAGCGACTGCTCGTAGACTGCAGCGTCTGCGTGCCTTTTGCACCACCTGCACCTGCTCGCTAGCGGTTGTCAGCCGCTCTAGAATCCACGCCACGATCGTCAGGAGCACCCGCATGATTCGCGAAATTATCCGCATGGGCGACAAGCGCCTGCTACGCGTGGCGCCACCGGTCACCAACCTGGGCAGCGCCGAGTTGCACACGCTGGTGGCCGATATGTTCGAAACCATGGACACTGCGCGTGGCGTCGGTCTGGCAGCACCGCAGATCGCGGTGGATCTGCAATTAATGGTGTTCGGTTTCGAGGCCAGCGAGCGCTATCCGGAAGCGCCCGCAGTGTCGCGCACGGCCCTGGCCAATGTGCAGATCGAACCGCTCTCGGAAGAACTGGAAAACGGCTGGGAAGGTTGCCTGTCGATCCCCGGCCTGCGCGCAGTCATTCCGCGCTATCGCTTCATTCGCTACCGCGGCTTCGCGCCCGACGGCACCCTGATCGAGCGCGATGCCGAAGGCTTCCACGCACGCGTTGTGCAACACGAATACGATCATCTGGTCGGTCGCCTGTATCCCTCGCGCATCGAGAATTTCGACACGTTCGGTTTCGAGGACGTGTTGTCCTACGATCTGTAGCAGGTCGTTCGCTGTGTCCATCGCGGGGTGGCTGTCGCCGTGGACGGCAGCCATCTGTCCTGGATTCCGCCTCGTTCAAGCCAACCATCAGCAAGTTGCCCGGTGTAGTGCCATTACCACTTGCCGCTCCCTTGGCGGCATGAATGCGGCAATCCACTTCGTGGTGGATTGACGATGTGTCTGGCGAGCGACAAGGACATACACCCTGGCCATGTCTCAGGCCGAAAACGTGTGTGGCTCGGCAGCAAATCCGACCGCCAAGGCGCCCTTGCCGACGTTAAGCATGCCGGTCAGGCTCATCACGCTCTCCAGGAGTTCCAAGCCGTGGCTCTGGCAGGCTGCGGCGTAGCCGGGCAGGGCGTGCAGCTCGGCCAGCTCGCCGCCGTAGCCCACGCACACCGTTGGCGTCATCAGGCCGTCGCGAATCGGCTTGTAGTCGTTGAGAATCGCGAAGCCGGCCTGCATTGCGTTGTCGAAGATCTGGCTGCGAAGTTTGGAAATGGTCAGGCAGAACACGTGGTCATAGTCGATGACCAGTTGTTGCAGGAACAGGTCGCGGATCTGGTTGACCGAAAACGGCGTGGTTTCCGCTTCGTGCCCGCGCTCGGCCACGTGCGCCTGCAGAAAGCTCAGCGTGGCTTCTCCGTCGCGGTGATCGGCCAGCACGGCCTTGCCGATGCGCACGCTGATCGGCAGCACGATGACGTTGTGACGTTGGATGAAGTCCTGCGGCAGGTCGCACGCGCTGTCCACCACGATTCCGATACGCATCGTCGCCCCCTCCGGCTGTTGCGTTATCTGTCGTGCGAACGCTATCGCAAAACGGCCCTGCCGCGCAGGTCTGAGGCAGAGCTTGTCCCGGCACCGATCGCACGGGTGGCAGGCGGACGGATGCAGACCGGTGGCAGGCGACGCCACACTGCGTTGAAAGCCATTGCACGCGCAGGCGCCGCCGCCGGCATGTGCGGACACGGTCGATGCGCATGTGGCTGCGCACCATTCGACTGCCCGACGCTGCGGCGTCTTCGCGCGAAACCCGCCGCTGCTTTCCCATCCGGTGACCTGAGTGCGAGCCAGCGCACGCTGCAAGTGCAAGCTGGCGCCCGCTATTGCGCATGGCCGGGTAGCGCCGCCGGAATCGTGATAGTTTCGCGCGTGGCGCCGCTGCGACGGTCCAACCCCGACTGCCGCAGGGCAGGTCTCGACGGCGCTGCACCAGCGTCGCTGCGCCTAATCATACGGAGAGCCACTATGCACAACTGCCCATCCAGCTCGCTTGTCCAGCCTTGCACCGGTGCGCCGACCACGCGGCGGCGCGCCTCGCGCTGGTGGACCGCGGCGCTCGCCTTCGGTCTGGTCGCACTCACCCCGGCGGCGCTCGCCGGCCCGTACAAGATCTTTGGCCACCACTATGCGTGGATGAACAATTTCAACGATCCCAACAACATCATCCAGGGCACGTTCGGCACCGGCAGCACGCCGGAGTTGACGGTCACGTTCAACTTTGCCGACTACAACCTGTATGGCTATCCCGCGATCGCGCGCGGCTGGCACTACAGCTGGAATCCGACCACCGACACGTTGTTCCCCAAGCAAATTTCCTCGATCAGCTCGCTGCCATTCAAGTTCAATTACAGCGCGGGCGGCACCAATCTGGCCGGTGATTTCGCTTACGACATCTTCTTTCGCTCGGACACCGCCAAGGGCAATCCACAGCTGGAAGTGATGATCTGGGGCGACCACAATTCCTGGCCGGTCGGCACCGTGACTGCGACCAAGGTCATCACCGCGGGCGGGCGCACCTTCGACCTGTGGGAAGGCTTTAACTCCGCTGCCGGCTATTACGTCTACACCTTCATCCCGACCGGTACCGCCGGCCAGCCGACGCTGAAGACCAGCGGCAGCCTCAACGTGAATGCCAAGCCGTTTCTGACCTGGTTGCAGAACAACCGCGCCAAGGATGGCCGCTACAACAACAGCATGTATTTGCATGTGGCCGAAGCGGGCTTTGAAGTGGTGCGCGGCAATGGATGGGTCAAGGTCAGCGCGACCTTGGATGCGAAGTAAACGCAGTGGCTGCTGTGTTGTGCGTGTCGGCGTTACCGGTCGGCACGTACACGGTTTTTGTCAGAGACGGGTAAGTCGCCGCCTTTGCGCGTTGGTAGCGACTGTCTGCGCAGAATGCTGCGGACATGACAACGAGGTGGCCGTGTGTGGCGCCCATAACCTCGGCATCGCATATCGGAAGAGCCCACGGTGAGCGATGTGCATGATGACTGCGCCTGCGCCTGCGCCGCGCGTGGTCGCGGACGTGCTGGCGCGCAATGATGAGGAGCAGCGAACAACGTGCCGCTCCACGGCCGGTGCTGGGTGCGAAGAACATCGGAACGGCTGATCGCTGCAGGCCGACGCCATGCGCCGGCCGCGCGTGCCTGGCCGCTGCGCGGATCGCGCTTTCTGCGCTGCTACAACGCCACCAACTGGATGCTGTCGAACACGATTGCCGGACTGAGGTAGCCGTTGTCCGGGGAGCCGGAGGCAATGCCGATCTCGATGCGGTTGTTGCCGGCCTGCAAGGCCGAGGCGGGGATGTCCGCTTCGTAGAGGGTATTGTTGCCGCGCGCAGTGCCGCGCGTGATGCCGCGTGTCTTTGGTTGCGTGGGCGCGGCAGGCACCGGGCCGTTCCAGCGTGCATTCACGCTGATCTGCGGACGTGCGCCGCCCTGTGCCAACGGCACGAAGATACGCAGGCGGTAGCCGCGCACCTCGTCGGCGGGCAGGGTGAAGTCGATCCGGCTCGGGGTGTTGATACCGCGCCACTGCACCGCCGGAAAGCTGTTCAGGCTGCTCGATCCCACGGTGTAGGTCGCCGCAGACCAGTGCATGCGCGCATCGGAAGGGTGCGCCCGCGGTAGCAGGTCCGCATGTCTGAACCCGGCCGGCGTGCCATCGGGAGTGCCGATCTGCCACTTCACCGTGCCCGGCAAGACAACTGCCTGCAGTGCGGCTTGCGCAGTGGCGCCAGCGGAAACCCCGATGTTGCGTTGTGCCACTTCCAGTTCGTTCTGGTAGAGCGTCATGCGATAGCTGCCCGGGCGAACACCCGTCACCTGGTAGTCGCCGCTGCCGTCGGCGGTGGCCCAGTACTGCGCCTTCGCATTGCGCAGGCCGATGACGGCCGGCTGGCCCGGCAGCACGCCGCCGACGCGCCCGCTCACTGCGCCGCGCCCGCCTGCCGGCACATAACCGCTCAAGCCCAGCGTCGCATCGACGAATGCGGTGTCCAGCTGCGCACTCGATGGTGCGCCGCCATCGGTAAACAACAGCCCGTACACACCGTGCAGGCCGCCGCGAAAGGCCTCGGTCTGGGTGTGACCGGAATACATGTAGTTGTAGAGCTCATGCGTCACGCGGGTTTTTTGCGTGGCGATGTCTTTGAAGAACGGGCCGCCCGCGCTGCGCTCGCGGTTGCCCATCAGCATGAACACTGCAACGCCAGAGCCACTGACGCCATGCACCTGGTCGTCCATCATTCGACGTGCGGAATAGAATTTGGAACTGGTGCGCCCATCCGGCAACAGAAAGACATCTTCGCCTTCGATCGCTTTGCCGACATTGGAATCGGGTTCCTGCTGCGCACTCGGCAACTTGGACACGTTCAGGCGGGCGACGAAGCGCAATTCGCCCACCGGCAGCAAGGTTGGCGCATAGGTGGCCATGTAGATCGCGTTGCGGCCCTTGCGCGCGATGTAGTACTGCACCAAGTCGCCGGCCTTGGCCGACACCACGATCGTCCCGCCAACGATGCGTGCATCCACACTGGCACTGCCCAGCCCCGAAGCGATCTGCGAGCCCTTCGATTCGGTGGTCTGCAGTTCGTTGCCGCGATAACGCATCGACACGATGTCTCCATGACGCGCATCGATGGCAAACACCAGCTCGGCGCCGCTGTCGACGATCACGCGGTCGCCGCTGCGGCTGATCGCGAAGTCGGCCAGCGCAGGTGCACTGACGCCGGCATACAGCAGCAGTGCGCAGGCGAAGGTGTATGGATGATGGCGAAGCATGCTGGTGAGCGTCCGGAAGCGAACCAAGGCTGCGGTACATGCACGCGATGCCCGGTGGTGCCGAAGATAGAGATTGTACGCACTGTTCGAAATTCCAGCGACCAAGGGTCGAGTCGTGGCTGACTTGCGGGCATCGCTGACCGCAGGGACGGTGGGCAACTGTAATAAGGAGGTCTGGTGGCTGCCAGTGGCGAGGCACCCAACGCCGAGAGCCGTTGTCGGGTGGGCGTGGACGGCGTACGGCAACTGCGTTGCACGAGCGGGACATGTCGCAGGGAACACCGGCAGCTTGCGGCCCGGCGCTGACGCAGTCGCCTTGCTAGCCGCCTCTGCGACGCACTGGCGTCGTTGCGCGGCTCAGCGCAAGGCATCCCGTGCCGAGGCGATGTCCGCCATCCACTGCATGCGCTTGCCGATCGCGAAGCGGTATTGGTTTCCGTCATCCAGCCGCACTGCCAGCGACGTCGGTGCGATCGGCAGCAGGCCGAACAGGCGTGTCCAGCAGGGCTGCGTCGCCACGATCTGCCGCAAGGGCACGCTCAGCGATTGGTTCTGCACATTGAACGCATGCGGCTGAAACAGCAGCGCATCGGCGGTGAGAATCAGGCGCCCACCCACCGCTTCCATGCCGCGCTGCAGATTGGCAGGTGGCTGGCGCAACACCACACGATCGATCGAACGCAAGCCGCTACCGTGGAAGAGCGAACTCACGGTCGCATAGCGGCGAGGTGGGCACGTGGCATGTGCCTGGGCAAGACGCCGAGGTGGCCAAGCGCTGTCAGGAGTGAGACCGAAAACATGCGATAGGCCTGGTGGGAGACATCACGACAGCGAAGGCCGCCAGCTAGACGCGGCAGGACGCCACGGCAGCATATCCCCTGTGCACAGCAGCGAAGCGGTGAAGCGGTGCGCCGGCACCGGCTCTTGCCGGCACACCAACCACGAAAGACCATGCTCAAGTGACGCTTGAGCGACACACTGCACGCCTACTTCAGATAGGCGCGCGGCAGGGGCCCGGCCTGCCGCATGTAGCGGTCGCGCAACTCGCTCTGGCGCGATCGCATCGGCATGTCGCGGCCGCCCAGCCAGACCTGCTCGGCATGATGCGCCACACCCAGCGGGTCGCCTTCCCACAGCACCAGGTCGGCCTGCTTGCCGACCGCAATGCTGCCGATGCGATCGCCTACGCCGAAGATGTCTGCCGGAACACGGGTCAAACCGGCCAGGCCCGATTCCCATGGCAAGCCATTGGCAACCGCATTGCCGGCCAGCTGGCGCAGCTTGCGCGCGTTGTGCGAGGCATCGCCGTTTTGGGTAAAGTTGACCTCCAAGCCGGCAGCGCGCAGACGTGCAGCATTTTCCAGCGTCGCGCCAATCTGGTCGAAGGTCGATGGCAGATCCGCCAATGCGTCCACCAGCACCGGGACCTTGGCCTGCGCCAGTTGTGGCGCGAGCTTCCAGGCTTCTGCGCCGCCGGCAATGGCAATGCGCACCTTTTCGCGCTGCGCCCAGCGCAACAGCTGACGGATGTCGGCTGCCCGTTCCACCTGCACCACGATGCGACCCTGGCCGGCCAGATAGTGCGCGAGGACACCGCGTCCAACCGGGGTCAGCAATGCATGCGGCGAATCGGCCGGGATACGCCCGCGTGCTCCGGCGACCAGTTGATCCAGCAGCATCCACTGCGCTGCGCGCGAACTGCCGGTGAGATCGGAGGCCGCTGCACCGATGCGAAGAAACAAGGCATGCGGGCCTACCGGATCCGGGCTGCCGTCCAGCCGCACGATGCCGCCCTGGCCGGTGATGAAGGCGCCGCTGGTGGTCGCCCCCAGCGCGGTGAAGCTGATGCCTTCCACGCGCGTCACCGGCACCAGCACCGAGTCGGGGTTGTAGGCCAGGGTGACGTCGAATTCCGGGCGCATCGGCTGATCGGCCAGTTTGACGCCGCTGTCCACCGTGCTCTCTTCGCCAGAGACTTCTTCGATACCGATCTCGGTGATGCCGCCGAACAAGGCCGGCGGCAGTGGGCGGCCTTTTGCTTCGACCACGCGGCTGTCGGTGGGGACTGCCAGGTTGCGGCCGATGGCGCGTATCACGCCGCCCTGCACCAGCACGTCGGTGTTCTGCAGGGTGCCCTGTGCGGTGGCAGTGTGCACGGTAGCGCCGCGAATCAATACCTGCTGGCCGAAGGCCGGCAGTGCCAGCGCGGCCATCACCATTGCCGCGATCGCGCGCAACCGCGGGTGCACAACGGTGGCGCGGCTCATCGTGCCATCTCCTGGCCAAGCATGAAGTCCGACACCGGCTGCAGTGCGCGGTTATGGCGGTCGTACACCTTGCGCGCCGTCGATATACACCTGCTCGGCCAGTGCATACGAGCTGAAAGAGTTGCCGTTCCACACCACGACATCGCCCATCTTGCCCGGCTCCAGTGCGCCGGTCTGCTGCTCGATGCCGAGCGCCTTGGCGGCATTGCTGGTGAGCCAGCGGATGGCGCGCTCTGGTGGAATCTCCATGCCGCGGCGGCGCGCGTTGGCGATCACCTTGGCGGCTTCCTGGTTGAGCCGCTGGATGCCTTCTTCCGAATCCGAGTGCACGATGGCGCAGCTATTGGCCGGGCGATCGACCAGTGCGATGTTTTCCTGGATGCCATCGAAGGCTTCCATCTTGAAGCCCCACCAGTCGGCCCACAGCGCGCCGCAGACGTTTTCCTGTGCCAGGCGGTCGGCCAGCTTGTACGCCTCCACGCCGTGATGGAAGGCGGCAATGTGGAAGCCGAACTCCTTGGACAGATCCAGCATGGTCGCCATTTCATCGGCGCGGTAGCAGTGGATGTGCACGCGGATATCGCCGTTGATGGCGCCGGCCAGTGTGTCGAGTTTGAGATCACGCTTGCCGCCGGCATCGCCGCTGCTGTCGTTGTCGCCGCCGCGGCTCCACCAATGGCGCTTGTTGGCAGTTTTCTTTTTCGGTACGTTCTTCTGCAGATACTCGGCCGCATCGATGAACGCAGCGCGGTAGCCGGCCACGTTACCCATGCGCGTGCCCGGGCCACCTTTCTGGCCGTACACGCGTTTTGGGTCTTCGCCGCAGGCCATCTTCAGGCCCCATGGTGCGCCGGGGAATTTCATGCCCTGATAGGTGGTGGAGGCGACGTTCTTGAGCGTGGCGCCGCGCCCGCCGATCAGATTGGCCGAGCCCGGCAACACCTGCAGCGAGGTGATGCCGCCGGCCAGCGCAGTGCCGAAGCCGGGGTCCTGCGGCCAGATCGAGTGCTCGGCCCATACATTGGGCGTCACCGGTGCGGTCATCTCGTTGCCGTCGCTATGCGCGCTGACGCCCGGGCTGGGATACACGTCCAAATGCGAGTGCACATCGATGATGCCGGGCGTCACCCACTTGCCGGTGCCGTCGATACGGCGCACGTCCGCGGGCGCATCGAGCGCCCTGCCCACCGCAGTCCAGCCGCTCGCCGGTGCCGGTAAGGGCGGTGGCTTGCTGGATCAGCACCGGAGCGGACGCGCGCGCGATAGGTGCTGGGGTAGGGGTCTTGCACGAAGCGCGATGCCGCCGCTGTCGCAGACGCAGGCCCGCACAGCACCGCCGCGCCCAGCGCGGCGAACAGGATGGAACGCATGGATTTCCCCGGTAAATACGAAAACGTCAGCCGCCAACCTAGTCGTCGGCAGCGTGCTTGCCAAGTGCTGGAAGTCGAGAGCGGCGGGCTCATCAAATGTACCCGTGCATGCTGTGCCGAATTCGTCAGGGGATGTGTCGATGACTGCCAAAACAGAGCGCAACAAGCAGGCCGATGTGGTGTTGGCTTTCTGGGAGCTGGTCGGCGCGGCGCGCTGGTTCACGCACAACGACGCCTTCGATGCCAATGTTCGCCAGCATTTCAGCGAGCAGCATCTCGCCGCCGCACGCGGCGAGTACGCGCAGTGGATGGCGCGCGCCGAAGACGCACTTGCCTTGCTGATCCTGCTGGATCAATTTCCGCGCAATGCGTTCCGCGGCAGAGCGCATGCCTATGCCACCGACGGCCTGGCACTGCGGCACGCCAAGCAGGCGCTCGCCAGCGGCTTCGATCAACAGGTGTCGGCGCAACTGCGGCTGTTTTTCTATCTGCCCTTCGAGCATGCCGAAGACGCCGAGGATCAGGCGCGAGCGGTGCAGCTGATCACTGCACTGGGCGATGCGGAGACCACTCGTTGGGCGCTGGAACATCAGCGCATCATTGAGCGCTTTGGCCGGCTTCCGCACCGCAATGCGGTGCTGGGACGTGAAACCGCGGCAGAAGAGCAGCAGTTTCTGGATGACGGTGGATTTGCCGGTTGAAGACCGGCATTGACATCTACATGCCCGAAGATTGAGATCTGCCGCGCAGCGCGGGTAACCACCGTGCGGCCGCCGGGCAGACGTGGGCATGGCAACGCAGAAGATTCCGCTATGCGCATGCCGCACAAGCAGCGCGTAAGCAGTCAAAGCCGGTCAGCAGCCGCCCGGCAGTGCTTCCGAACGCCAGCTGGTGCCTTCGCCCAGCAGCAGATAGAACCCGTAACTTTCGTAGCCGCTTTCGGCCAGCATGAAATCGAGCGTGCCGTTGCCGTCGATATCGCCGAACTGCAGCAGATGTGTGCGCAGCGGCAGGTCTTCGCAATCGTCGCAGCCGCTGGCAGCGTGACCCCTGCGGAACTGCCAACGGCTGCCGTCATGCTCGAAGATCGCAAGGACGACGAGCACGCCGGTGGGGTTGTCCGGGTTGTCGGTCTGGATGGGATGGTTGGAGGTCAGGATTGCCACGCGTCGCTGCGGTTGCTGCGTGTCGGTGACGATCTGCAGTGCGGCCAGATCCTGCGCGCGATCGGCATTGAACCCGGCCAGCGCCTGCGCCAGGGCTGCCGGCTTGATGCGCTTGCGCAGCTGCGCGGTATTGTTCACCTGGGCGAACAACTCGGCCTGTTCGCTGGCGGTGGCCGCGCGGCCGGCGAAGCGCTTGCCGGGATTCAGATCTTCGGTCGACAGCAGCGGCGAATTGGACAGCATCGGGTTGCCCTTGATGCGCAGCTTCGCTGTGCCGCCGCACAGGCTGTTGTCGTCCACCGTCAGTGCCGCAAGCCGCACGTTGCCGGTGGAAACGCCTGCGTTGAAGACCTGCAACGGCTGGCTCAGCAGCGCCTTGGGTAGGGGCGACGCCCTTGCCGAGCCAGACCGGGATGTATTCCAGCGGCTCGTCGGACGGCTGGTTGTCATAGGTCTGAACCAATAGCACCGCGCGCGACGGTTCGGCAGCGTGGGTGGCCAACGGCAGCAGCGCGGCCAGGGCCACAGAGAGCAGGCGGGTCTGCATTGCAGCGATGTCCTTGTGCAGGTTGATCCATGAAAAAAAGGGCGCTCCAAGGAGCGCCCTTTTCGGTATGCGACGTGCCGGCCTAGCCTGCTTCTGAGGAAGCTGCGGTCACGCAGTTGTCGCAAGCGCGGTAGTCTACCCAGGGAGCATGACCGGTGCGCGGCCGCCGCGACCGTGCGACTGCCGCTGATGTCTTGCTCAGTATTTCGCCACGCCGTTGTCCACCTCGTCCGACCAGGCATCGATGCCGCCGGTGACGTTGTAGACATTGGTGAAGCCCAGGCCACGGAAATGTTCGGCGGCCTGCAGGCTGCGGCCGCCGCGGTGGCACAGGAACGCCAGCGGGGTGTCCGTGGGCAACTGTTCGATGGCGGCGCGCTCGTGCGCATCCAGCGTGCGGAACGGTGCGGCCACCGTGGCCAGCGCGCGCTCGTCGGCCGGGCGCACGTCCACCAGGGTCAGGCTGCCGGCCTTGAGACGGTCGTCGGCGTCGCGCACCGACAGCTCCTGCACCGGCTTGGGTGCATTGGGGTTATCGATGGCCAGGCCACGGCCGCGGATGTCGTCGACCCAATCGATGGTGATGCCGTCGGCACGACGCGCGCTGGCCAGGTCGAACTGCACGCGCAGCCCGTTGGATTCAGCTGCAATGGCGTTCGGGTTGGTTGGCGCCAGCTGGAAGTTCGGCTGGAAATTGGCATCGATGGCCAGCGTCAGCGAGGCATCCGGCGCATCGGCCAGCGCACCCTTGAGCATCTCGACCGCGGCCGGGGTGATGGTGATCTTGGGCGGGCTGCGGTCGGGCGCCTGCAGGCCGAGCATGCTGCTCAGCTCGCCGCTATCGGCCATCTGCACGATGATGTCGCTGCCGCCGATCAGCTCGCCGTCCACGTACAGCTGCGGGATGGTCGGCCAGTCGCCGTAGGCCTTGATGCCCTCGCGGATTTCCTGGTCGGCCAGCACGTTGACGTGGGCATAGTCGATGCCCAGGCCGTCCAGCACGCCGACCGCCTTGGCCGAAAAACCGCACTGCGGCATGCCGGGCTGGCCTTTCATGAAGAGCACCACGCGGCTGGATTGCAGCAGCGTATCGATACGGGAACGCAAGGCGGAATCGAGAGACATGGCAGCACTTCGGTGGCGGCGTGGAGACCGGGCATTCTACGCCGCATGGCATCATTGGGCATGACCACGCCGGAAACGCTGTATCGCACCCCCTCGCGCCCGTACCGCTGGGTGGGCCTGTTGGCCGTCTCGCAGGTGGCGGTGGCCCTGCTGTGGTGGCATTTGGGCTGGGCCTGGGGGCTGCCCTCTCTGCTGCTGTCGCATGCGCTGTTCGTGGTGCCGGTGTTCCTGCCGCGCGCGCGGCTGTATGCGCCGGTGCTGGCGCGATTACCCGATCGGGCGCCGCAGGTGTGGCTGACCATCGACGATGGCCCGTCCGACGACACCCCGGCCATCCTCGACCTGCTGGATGCGTACGACGCCAAGGCAACGTTCTTCGTGGTCGGTACGCGTGCCGAGCAGCGGCCCGAGCTGGTGCGCGAGATGGTGCGGCGCGGGCATGGCATCGGCAACCACAGCCACACCCATCCGCAAGCCTGGTTCTGGGCGCTGGGGCCGCGGCGGATGGCGCAGGAAATCGGCCAGGCGCAGCGCGTGCTGGCATGCATTACCGGCCAGGCGCCACGGCTGTACCGCTCGGTGGTGGGCATGACCAACCCCTTCGTCGCCTCGCCGCTGCGCGCGCACGGGCTGACCCGGGTGGCCTGGAGCGCGCGTGGCTTCGACGGCGTGCGCTGCGAGCCGGACACCACCATCGCCCGCATCGTGCGCGACCTGCGGCCGGGCGCCATCGTGCTGCTGCACGAAGGCGCCGCGCACAGCCACAACCTCACCATCCTGCGCGGCGTGCTGGAGGCAATGCAGGCGCGTGGGTTGGTGGGCCGGCGGCCGGATTAGGCGCGACGAACAAAACGACTGCGCTCACCGCCTGGCGGGCGCGGATCGGGGCGGCATGTCCCGCCCATGCATGCCAGGTTCTTCGCCCCTTCGACATCCACTCCACGATTGCTCGCCACGTGTAGCGCGTCGCCAGTCGCGCTCAGCGTGGCTCGGCCACGATCAACCAGTTGTTGAACGGCGTGTTGCCATACAGCGGCGCAAACCTAGCGCGCAAGCCGGCCGCATCCAGATTCGCTTGCACGCTGTCGCGGGTGGGATAGCTGCGCGGCATCCGCTGCATCCAGCCGCTCAGGTGCGCCAGGACGTCGGTGACACGGCTGGTGCGGCCACGGCCGCTGGCATCGCCCAGTGCGCTGCGAATCACCAGCTTCGCGCCAGGCGTGAGCATCTGCGCCACGCTGCGCAGCAGACTGGCCTGCATGTCAGCTTGCAGATACTGCAGCACATCCAGGATGGTGACGCTGCCGCGATGCTGCGGCCACGCCACACTCAGATCGACCACCTCGAACTTGGTCTTGCCCAGGTTCGAGCGCTGCGCGATGTGCTGTGCGCGGCGAATCTTGGACGCATCCACATCCACGCCGTGATACGCCAATGCCTGGCCATCGGCGCGCAATGCATGGGCCAGCAGGCCGAGCCCGCAGCCCAGATCCAGCACCGGCGCAGCGGTATTGCGCAGCTCGGCCAGCACTCCCGGATATAGCGGGTCGGTGCGCAGCTTGGCTTGCGTGTAGTAGTAGTCGTAGCGGTTGCCCAGCGGATGCGCCGGCAGAAATGCGCGTGCAATCGGCAACGCCTGCGCGCGGCTCATCGGTTGGGTGGCAGTGGTGTGCAATGTCGTTCCTTGGCAATCAGGCGTGCTGCGCGGCTAGCTTAGGACCTGCCGGGCTGGTTGGGATAGGGCGGGTTGGCAGTTTGCGATGCGTGACCGCGGACGCGTCGGTGCCGGGTATCTGACGCGCGCGTGTCGAAAGACCTGGCCGCAGCGCGTGTTTCTGCCGCATTGACGTAAGAGACGGCTGGCGTTGACTGCGTGCGACATTTCGCGCTGCCAGGCAGGCGCAAAGGCCACGAGTGCAAAGCCACCACGCAGATGAGCGCTGTGGCTTGGTGCCGTGCCGAAATGTAGCGCGGAGCCATCCGATGTTCGTGGGCCGCATGCAAGAACTGCAGCGTACGGGAGCGGATTCGGGGTGCCGGCCGCAGCCATCTGGCGGCAGCACAGTCCTGGTTGTCAGCTGCGCTTAGACGATCGTGTCCAACGATCCAACTGCCCCCAGCGCATCGCGCGCTGCCGGTAGGGCCAATGCTGTCCAACGCGCATACATCGCACCGGAAGGATGCAAACCGTCGTCCACCAGCATGTCCATCGCATCGCCGCCATCGCGGCCGGTGGCCGTGATGTCGACAAAGCGCACCGCATGGGCACTGCAGCGGTCGGCAGCGATCGCGTTGAACGCGTCGATCTGCGCACCGATCAACGCGGCATCGCCACTGCGCGCGCGCGCAAACGGGGTCAGGCCCCAATCGGGAATCGACAGCACGAACACGCGTGCCGGGTGGCCGTCCGCGAATGCAATTGCACGCAGCAGCAGGGCCTCGAATTGCTGGCAGTACTCGTCCAACGAGCGCCCGCGGTACTGATTGTTGACGCCGATCAACAAGCTCACCAGCGCGAAGGGTCCCTGCGGTGCAGCCACGTCGATCCCGGTCTGCAATTCGTTGGTGGTCCAGCCGGTGGTGGCGATGATCTGCGGCGGCGCCACGTTCCAGCCGTAAGCACGTAAGCCGTCGACCAGTTGCAACGGCCAACGCTGTGCAGGCGCAACGCCTTCGCCGATCGTGTACGAATCGCCGAGCGCCAGATAGCGCAGCGGCGTGCCAAGCGCGGCCATCAGGCCACGCTGCGTGGCTTGAGTGCAACCACCTTGGTGACCGTTTCGGCGCGGCGTGCCAATGCGCGGTCGATGCGAGCAAACACATCGCGCATCACGCTGGCTTCCGGCATCAGTGTCACGCGGAAATGATGGCGATACGGCACGTTGAAGCTGGAGCCGGGCACCACCAGCACGCCTTCTTCGTTCATCAGGTCCAGCGCGAATGCGTGGTCGTCGAAGTTGCGCGCCGCTGCACCCACCACCGCCGGGAACGCATACAGCGCGCCGGCCGGTGCCACCAGCGACAGATGCTCGCTGGCCGCGCAGGCCTCGATCACCGCGCGGCGGGTTTCATACAGACGTCCGCCAGGTGCGCACAAGGCGGAGATGGTGTCCGGCCCGTTCACCGCCGCATCGATGGCGTACTGGCCCGGCACGTTGGCGCACAGTCGCAACGCGCCGAGCAGGTCCATCGCGTTGCGCAAGTCGTTGATGCGCGCCTGTTCGCCAGAGAGCAGCGCCCAGCCCACGCGCCAACCGCAAGCGCGATGCACCTTGCTCAGGCCGCTGAAAGTGATGCACGGGTGCGTGCCGGCCAGTGGCGCCACCGGCACGAACGCCGCGTTGTCGTACAGCACCTGATCGTAGATCTCATCGACCATCAACAGCAGATTGTGCTTGGTGGCGATCGCCACGATGCGCTCCAGCAACTCGCGCGAATAACTGGCGCCGCTGGGATTGTTCGGATTGATCAGCACGATGGCGCGGGTGCGCGAGGACACCAGCGTCTCGATCTCCACCGGGTCCGGCTGGAAGCCGTTCTCCGGCGCGCAGCGGTAATACACCGGGCGTCCGTCGTTGAGGATGGTGGCCGCCGACCACAGCGGGTAATCGGGCGAGGGCACCAGCACTTCGTCGCCGGGGTTGAGCAGCGCACGTAGCGACAGATCGATCAGTTCGCTGACGCCGTTGCCGACAAAAATACGATCCGGGTGCGCATCCGGGTGCTGGCGGCGCGAATACGCGGTGGCGATCGCCTCGCGCGCTTCCGGCAGGCCTTGCTGATGGGTATACGGATCGGTGCGGCCCATGTCGTCGGCGATGGCACGCTGCAGATGTTCCGGCGCACGAAACCCGAACGCGCCGGGGTTACCGATATTGAGCTTGATCAATTTGCGGCCTTGCGCCTCCAATTCCCGCGCTCGCCGCGCCAGCTCGCCCCGGATTTCGTAGCGGACTTCGGACAGACGCTCACGAATCGCGAGCGGCTTTTGCGGGGCAGTGGACATGCGACGGGCCGGTTGTAGGCGTGAGGCTTGGCATGGTATCGGAAATATGACAAGCGGACATGCTTGCATCGGCAAAACGATGTCAAGGGGCACGTCAGGCGGGGCAGGACACGCTTGCACAAGCCGCTGCGGCCAGCCAGCTAGAATCGCCCCATGAGCGACACTTCCCCCGATTACCCCACCCTCCAATCCATCGGCTGGCCCTGGCCCGGGCCGCCTGAAGAAGCGGCCTGGCAGGCCGTGTTTGCCGCGCATCCGCAGGCGCTGCCCGCGCGGGTGGTGGAGCAGCATCGCACCGGCTATGTGGTGGCCGATACGCCCGAGGCCAGCCTCAAGGCGGAGTCGTTGCCGGAGTGGCAGCGGCCGCGCTTCCCGAGCCATGAGCGGGCGGCGGTCGGCGATTGGGTGTTGATGGAGGGCAAGCGCATCGTGGCGCTGCTGCCGCGGCGCACCTCGATCAAGCGCGGGGCGGCCGGCGAGCATTACCACCAGCAGGTGATCGCGGCCAATATCGATACGGTGTTCATCGTCTGCGGGCTGGATGCAGACTTCAATCCGCGTCGCATCGAGCGCTATCTGTTGCTGGTGGGCGGCGGCGGTGCGCAGCCGGTGGTGGTGCTGACCAAGGCCGACCAGACCGAATACGCCGAGGATGCGTTGGCGGTGCTGGAGGAGCTTCAGGCGCAGAACATTCCGTTGCGGGCGGTCAACGCCAAGGACCCGGCCAGCGTGGCCGCGTTGCGGCCGTGGCTGGGCGATGGCCGCACCGCGGTGCTGGTGGGTTCGTCCGGTGCGGGCAAATCGACCCTGACCAATACGCTGCTCGGCACGCAGAAGATGAAGACCAATACGGTGCGCGAGAACGATTCGCGCGGCCGGCATACCACCACGCACCGTGCGTTGATCTCGTTGCCGACCGGCGCCTGCCTGATCGACACGCCTGGCATGCGCGAGCTCAAGCCGACCGGCGAAGAGGATCTGGCCGAAGGCGGTTTTTCGGATGTGGAGGCCCTGGCGGCGCAGTGCCGCTTCAACGATTGCGCGCATCTCGCCGAGCCGGGCTGTGCGGTGCGTGCGGCGATCGACGCAGGCGAGCTGGACCCGGAGCGCGTTGCCAACTACATGAAGCTGCGGGTGGAAGTGGCCAGCGCGGCCGAAAAGCTCGCCACCCGCGTTGCGCAGAACAATCGCGGTAAAGGGGCGTGCAAGCGGCCGGCCAGCGTCGATCGTCCCGGACGGCGCTGATGCCATCGCGCAAGGGGCCGCCGGACATCGTCCATCACGCGGCGCTGGATGCGCGCTTGGTCAAGGCCGTGCGCGGTGTGCGTCTGCTGGCCTTGGCCAGCTGGCCGCGCTCGCTGCAGGAGCCGTTTCTCGACAGCGTGGCGCGCGGGCAGCCGGAATTGCCGCAGGTCGAGTACCCGGCGCTGGATTTCGGCGACACCCGGCGCGAATTGGCCGCCATTGCCAAGCACGCCGACCCGCATCATCCGCTGGGCGAGTACCTCATCGATTCGGCGCATAGCTGGAGTCTTGCAGCAGGTTTGCTGGAGTCGCTGGGCACCACGGCGGTGAGTGATTACTCGGCGCAATTGTTCGGCGTGCCGGAGGACCCGATGCCGGGCAACGGGCCGAGCACCCGCGAAGCGGCACAGCATTTCATCCAGATCGCGCAGGAACTGGATCGCGAACTGATGGCGCCGGAAGAGCAGGTACCGGTCTCGGCGACGGCATTGCGCATGCAGTTGCAGAACGACCTGGACGGGTTTTTCGAGCGGCGCGTCATCACCGTCACGCTCGATCCGGATCTGCTCGCCAAGGCGGCCGCTGGCGCGAACCGTATTCGCTTGCGCACCGGCGCCACGTTCAGCGATTACGACCGCGCGCAGCTGTTCCATCATGAAGCGCTGGTGCATTCGCTGACGGCGCTCAACGGTCGCGCGCAGGTGCATTTACCCAGCCTGGGCATTTCTTCCCCGCGCACGACCGCAACGCAGGAAGGCCTGGCCACGTTTGCCGAGCAGATCACCGGCAGCATCGATATCGAACGTATGAAGCGCATCAGTCTGCGTATCGAAGCGATTGCGATGGCGCGCTCGGGTGCGGATTTCATCGAGGTATTTCGCTACTTCACCGCAGGCGGGCAGAGCGCTGCAGAAAGTTTTTCGTCGGCGCAGCGTGTGTTCCGCGGCGTGCCGACCGGTGGCGGCGGTGCCTTCACCAAGGACACCGTGTATCTGCGCGGTTTGGTGGCGGTGCACACCTTCTTCCGCCATTCGTTGCAGCGCGACCAGCTGCAGCTGTGCCGTTACCTGTTCGCCGGCAAGATGGCGTTGGGCGATGTGGCGCGCTTTGCGCCGTTGTTCGACAGCGGCGTACTGCTCGCACCACGTTGGCTGCCGCCGTGGGTGAGCCGTGTCAGCGGGCTGGCCGGCATGTTGGCGTTCTCCTTGTTCGCCAACCGCATCCGAATGGATCAACTGCAGCCGCCGGCAATGAATGTATAAGGCAGGGCACTTGCTGCCGTTGCGGCGAATCGCGGCGCCCCAGAGTGGCTCACAACGCCTAGCGAGCAGTCGCTGGCTGGGCGCGGATGGCGAGCCGGAGCCGGCGTATACATGAGGCACCTGCGGCCCATGGCTGTCGGTCGCATTCGTTCTGTTGCAACGCAATCGCTACATTCATGAACATATGCGGCGGGCACCACGTGCCCTACACGAGGCTGCAACGGGCTGAACTCCACGCTGGCCGCCTTGCCCAGTTGGGCCATGACATGAGGCAATGCGATGAAAGTTTTGATGGTGCTGACGTCCCACGACCAGCTCGGCGACACCGGCAAGAAGACCGGGTTTTGGCTAGAAGAATTCGCCGCGCCGTATTACGTGTTCAAGGATGCAGGCGCGGAGATCACCCTGGTCTCGCCCAAGGGCGGCCAGCCGCCCCTGGACCCCAAGAGCGACGAGCCCGGCGCGCAAACCGAGGCGACCAGGCGCTTCAAGCAGGATCCCGAGGCGCAAAAAGCCCTGGCAAGCACGCACCGTCTGGCCGACATCAAGGCCGATGACTTCGATGTGCTGTTCTACCCGGGCGGCCACGGCCCGCTATGGGATCTGGCCGAAGACGCCGATTCCATCGCGCTGATCGAAGCGTTCGCCAAGGCCGACAAGCCGCATGGTCTTGTGTGCCACGCACCCGGCGCGCTGCGTCGGGTCAAGGGCAGCGACGGCAAGCCGCTGGTCAACGGCCGCCGCGTCACCGGCTTCACCAATAGCGAAGAAGAGGGCGTGGGCCTGACCAAGATCGTGCCGTTCCTGGTCGAAGACGTGCTGACCGAACTCGGCGGCAAATACGAAAAGGGCGCCGATTGGGGCGTGTACGTGGTCACCGACGGCACCCTGGTCACCGGTCAGAACCCGGCCTCGTCGGAGAAGGCCGCAGAAACCCTGCTCGCGCTGGCAAAGCGCTGATCCTGGAAATTGCTGGTCCTGAAAAGCCCCGTCCCCGTCGGGGCTCACGGCACGGCTCGCGCGCGACTGGTGCGTGGGCCGTGCTGCAATTGCATTAGCAAAGAGGCAGCGCGAAACGGGCTTCAAGAGCGACGGTGCGGCTCACCAAACGCGCGGCAATTTGCCGCTCACGCCGATCGAGTGCATGCTCAGTCCTCACGCTGCAGCCAACGCACGCCGTAAGCCGGAAGCACGATCGATACATCGTCGCTCACGGCTGCGCCATCAACCACGTCATCGATGGCCAGCAGCGTCCATCCATTGGCGCCGATTGCGGCAAGCTCCATTTTGAGCGACTGGTCGCTGAAGTTATGCAAGGCGATAAAGCTGTCGCCGCGCGTCAACGCGAACACGCGAGAGTCGTTCAAGGCAATGCTGCCCAGCGCTTGATCCGCCGCCAACGCGGTGAGCGCGGCACGTTGCCGGATCAATCCACGCAAGCGCCGGTACACCGTGCCACTCAGGCTCTTGGCATCGTGACGCTGGGCGGCAAGCTGCCAATCCATCGCAGGCCGATGTAGCCAACGGCCTTCATGCCGGCGGTGCGGATCGTCGCGGTAGCTGGGGTCATTGATCATGGCCAATTCGTCGCCCATATAGATCAACGGGACGCCCGGCATGGCAAGGGCGATGGCATACAGCAACACCAACCGGTCCACTGCCACCGCCAGCGCCGCCGCATCGCCTGCGTCCTGCGCGGCCTGTATGCCCGCAAGTGCGGCAGCCATCCCATTGGTCCCATGCACGCCGTCGCCGCTGCTCTGGAAGCTCTCGCCGCGCGCGTAACTGCCCGGCACCGCGTTGGCATAGAAGCGCGCCACATCGCGTAGCGAAAACGGCGGTTGCGCGGCATTGCCGGAGGCTTCGTGCTGCAGCACATGCCAACCGATATCGTCATGGCAACGCACATAGCTCAGCCACGCACAGTTGCGCGGCAACGGTGGACTGTGCGCGATCACGTTGTGCAGGATGTCGCCGCGTTGCAGGGCCAGTGCCGACCAGCCGGCCGCCATCAAGGTGCTGTGATATGCCAGATGGCATTCGTGGCCCTGGTCCGTGCCGCTACCGAAGTACGGTGGCAGCTGCGTCATCGGCACGATGGCTTCGGCCTTCATCACCACCGCCGGTGCGACGATATCGGTCACCGCACGCAGCGCCACCAGCAGGGTGTGCGCCTCGGGCTGGTTCATGCAATCGGTCCCGATGCGCTTCCACAAGTAAGCCGTGGAGTCCAGGCGGAATGCTTCCACGCCCAGGTTGGCCAGTCGCAGCATCGCCAGGGCCATGTCGCCGAATACTGCCGGGTTGCTCCAGTTCAAATCCCATTGATACGGATAGAACGTGGTCCACATCCAGTGCGCGGCATCGTCCACCCAGGTGAAGTTGCCGGGCGCGGTGTGCGGAAACACTTGCCCCAGCGTGGCTTCGTACCGGTCGGGCAAGGTGCGGGCGGCAAAGTGATGGTAGTAGTCGAGATAACGTGCGTCGCCGGCGCGGGCCGCCCGTGCCCAGGCGTGATCGTCGGCGGTGTGATTGAGCACGAAGTCCGCACACAGGCTGATGCCGGCTTCGCGCAGGCGCGTGGTGAGCGCGATCAAGTCGTCGTTGCTGCCCAGGCTGGGTTCCACCTGGCCGTAATCGCTGACTGCAAAGCCGCCGTCGTTGTCGCCAGCGCGTGCGCGCAGGAACGGCAGCAGATGCAGGTAGCGCACGCCCAGCTCCTGCAGATACGGCACATGTTCGGCCACGCCTTGCAGCGTGCCGGCAAAGCGGTCTGCGTAGGCGCTGTAGCCGAGCATGTGCTGCTCGCCGAACCAACCGGCGTGCCGCGTGCTGTCGAGCGTTTGCAGTGCTTGCGGGCGTTGCCAGGCGATATTGGCCACTTCGCCCAGCCATTGCGCCAACCACGACGCATAGTCGGCACGCTGGCCGTAGAGCGCGTGCAAGGCATCCAGCAAACGCGAGGCGTGCTGGTCGTAGCGCGACAACAGCACGTCGGCGCGTTGCCGGTCCAGCGGCGCGGCAAAGGCCGCGCGCATTGCGGCGGTATCAATCGGGCAGGTGCTCATGGGAAGCCGCCGGGCCGGGCCCGGCGCCGGGTCCTTAAAAGTCGTAACGCAGGCTGATGCTGGTGGTACGGCCGGCAATCGAACGCGCACGGATGATGCCATTGGCCGGGATGGTCGCTTCTTCGGCTTCGGTCAGGCCAAAGGTGTTGAACAGGTTGTTGACGTTGAGCGCCACGGTGAGCGCATCGGTGATGCGGTAGTCGCCGAACAGGTTCACCTGCGTGTATCCGGGCATCTTCAACTGATTGGCGTCTTGCGTGTAGGCGTCGGTGGTGCCGATCAGGTTCACGCCGAACTGGTAGTTCTCGCCACGGTAGCTGGGCGTGAGCTGCCACACCACATCGGCCTGCCGACGCGGCACGTTGCCGGCATTTTCCGGGGTGATCTGGTCGCGCGAGATTTCTGCATCGGTCCAGGTCAGGCCGCCGTTGAGGGTGAACCCTTCATGGCGATAGCTGGCTTCCAGTTCCACGCCGTGCGCTTCGTAGCTGCGGTTGAAGAAGCGCTGGCTGGTGATTTCGAAGTTCTGCTCCTGGGTACGTGCCGAGAACGCGGTGGCGAACAGGCTCAGCCCGTCGCGGCGCCACTTCAGGCCGGCTTCGGCCTGGCGCACCACATTGACGCCTTCCTCGGAGGACACCGAACCGTCGTCGCGCACCACACCGAACAACAACCGGTCCGCGTTGGCGCGTGCGCCGCGGCTGATGCGCGCAAACGCGCCCAGGTCGTCGGTGATCAGATAGTTGCCGCCCAGCGAGTACGACAGGTAGTTCCAGTCGTAGTCCACCGGGCGCGAATTGGCGGTATCCACCGTGGCCACGCGCTGTTCCACCGGCTGGATCACGCCATCGCCGTTGACGTCCAGGTTCTGTACGATGGCGGTGCCGTTGTAGCTGCCGCGTGCGTCGCCCATGTCGTAGCGCAGGCTGCCGTCGATGCTGAACTTGCCGCTGTCGAAGGTCAGCGCAACGTAGGGTGCGTTGACGTCGTAACGCACGTCGTAGCTGCGGGTGACGCAGCAGTCGCCCCAGAACGGCGTGCCGTAGGCGTACAGGCCGTTCTGCGAGCGTGAGACGCCCGCCGCATCCACCACGTTGAGCAAGCGCGAATTGCGGCCCAGGCTCTGCACGTAGGAGTTCCAGGTCCAGTCCATGTCGATGGTCTGGCGTGAGCTGTAATAGCCCATGCGCAGATTCAGCGTACGTCCGTCGCCGCCGAACGCGCGCGAGACGCTGAGGTCGTTGGTGACGTTGCCCAGGTCGTTGATGGCCACGTTGAACAGGTGCGTGCGGATCGCAGTGCCGGTATAGGCCTGGCCAGCGTCGGGACCGCTGGCCTGCACCAGCTGCGCACCGGCACCGCCGATGGAAGCGGCCAGCGACGCGGCGTCGGTGACTTCGGCCGGGAACGGGCTGACGAAGCGGCCGCTGTTGTCGGCGACGCGGAACTTCTCGTTCAGGTTCCAGCCATTGCCCAGGTCGAACCAGGCCTCGGCCCCGATGGTGCGCGAGATGGGGTGCATGCCGTCGCCCAGATCGGTGCGGCGCGGCTGGTTGTTGCCGTCCAGGCCCACGTCGGTGCGGAAATTGCGGCTGTACAAGGTGTCGTTGCCGGGATCGAAACCGGGAAAGCCGCCCAGGTCTGGCGAGCCATCGCGGCCGCGCACCGAGGTGGGCACCGGCAGGTAGCCGGCGGCGCGGTCGTTGAGGTATTTGCCGTACAGGCGCACATAGCCGTTCTCGAACAGGCGGGTGAGGTTGGCCTTGAGTTGGCCGCCCTGGTCGGTGGTGTAACCGGCATCGCGCACGCCATCGCCCTGGCGGAAGAAACCGCCGATGTTGAACTGCCACTGCTCCGCGAACGGTGCGCCGTAATTGAAATCGATGCGGGTGTTGTCGTAGTCCAGGCCGCGGCTGACACCGACGCTGCCGCCTGCGGTGTCGCCGGTCTTGCTGATGAAGTTGATGATGCCGCCGGGCGCGTTGCTGGTGAAGGTGGAAGCCGAACCGCCGCGGATGGCTTCGATGCGGTCCAGGGTGAAATCCGAACGCACGAAGATATCCGAGTTGCCGAAGGCGATATCGCCGAACTCCATCACCGGCAGGCCGTCTTCCTGCAGCTGCAGGAATTTCGCGCCGCCGGATGCAACCGGCAAACCACGCACGGCGATGTTGGCATTGCCTTCGCCACCGCTGGATTCGGAGCGGATGCCGGGAATGTTGCGGAAAATTTCTGCCGTGCTGCGCGGCGCTGATTGTTCGATGGCCTCGGCACCGACGGTGCTGACCGAGACGCTGGATTTGAGTTTGGTGGTGGCGGTGGACATACCGGTGACGAACACCGAATCCAGATTGACCGCGGCGCTGTCGGCAGCCGGCGGAGTGGCCGGCGCAGCGGCGGCGGTGTCCTGGGCCAGCGCGGCGGGCGCGCACAGGCAGGACACGACCGCACAGGCCAGGGCATGCAGGCGCATGGTGTGCAAGGTGGACATTGCGATTCTCTCTCTCACAGATGGTGGTGTGCCGACGCCTGCATCGTCCCATCCCAGGGAGTGGCCATGTGGCCTGCAGTGCGAGCGCAGTAATACGCTGCGATACAATCGATTGCAATCTTGCGGCGCAACATAAATTGCGGGAAGATCGCGTCGTTTTTCAGGCGCGGAAATGTGTTGCGACGCAGCGTTACAATCGATTGCATAAGCGGCAGGGTACAGTGCGCTGCGGCCATTGGGAGCCGCACCGATGCCCAGGGCTTTGCATGTCGTCGACCGTTCCTCCGCTCTCCTTCGCGCGCATCCTGGCACTCAACGCCGGGTTCTTTGGCGTGCAATACAGCTTCGGGCTACAGCAGAGCAACATGAGCCCGATCTACAACTACCTGGGCGCCGACCACGCCAACCTGCCGTACCTGTGGCTGGCCGGGCCGATCACCGGCCTGGTGCTGCAGCCGTTCGTTGGCGCCTGGAGCGACCGCTCGGTGACGCGGTGGGGCCGGCGCATGCCGTACATGGTGCTTGGCGCGCTGGTGTGCAGCCTGTGCCTGCTGGCGATGCCGTTCAGTACCGCGCTGTGGATGGCAGTGTGCCTGCTGTGGGTGCTGGATGCGGCCAACAACGTGGCGATGGAGCCTTACCGTGCGCTGGTGAGCGACGTCCTGGCGCCGCCGCAGCGGCCGCTGGGGTATCTCACCCAGAGCGCATTTACCGGCCTTGCGCAGACACTGGCCTACCTCACGCCGCCGCTGCTGGTGTGGATGGGCATGAACCAGGACGCTGCCAACGCACACCACATCCCTTACGTCACCATTGCCGCGTTCGTGATCGGCGCGGGTTTTTCCGCGGGCTCGATCCTGCTCACTGCGCGCAGCGTGCGCGAGCCGGCGATCGCGCCGGCAGAGATCGCACGCATCCGCCAGGGCGGCGCCGGGCTGGCTGCGACCGTGCGCGAAATCGGCAGTGCGCTGCGCGAGATGCCGCCCACCATGCGCCAGTTGGCGCCGGTGATGCTGTTTCAGTGGTATGCGATCTTCTGCTACTGGCAATACATCGTGCTGTCGCTGTCGACCACGTTGTTCGGCACGACCGACCCCACCTCGCACGGTTTCCGCGAGGCCGGCCTGGTCAATGGGCAGATCGGCGGGTTCTATAATTTCGTCGCGTTTCTGGCGGCGTTTGCGATGGTGCCGGTGGTGCGCCGCTTCGGTCCCAAGTACACGCATGCGGCCTGCCTGGTCGCCGCCGGTATCGGCATGTGGCTACTACCTGGCATCGAAAATCGCTGGCTGATGTTGCTGCCGATGATCGGCATTGGCCTGGCCTGGGCCAGCATGATGGGCAACCCATACCTGATGCTGGCCGACAGCATCCCGCCCGAGCGCACCGGCGTGTACATGGGCTTGTTCAACCTGTTCATCGTGCTGCCGATGCTGATCCAGATCGTCACCTTGCCGCTGTATTACCAGCATGTGCTGCACGGCGACCCGCGCAACGTGGTCCGCCTGGCCGGCGCGCTGATGCTGGCAGCGGCAGCGGCGATGCTGTGCGTGCGCGTGTGTAAACCGAAGGCGGTGGTGGCGTAGTCACCCCGCCTGCGTTGCTGCGTGACGGCCGCCTTCGAATGCCGTAGCGACAACGCGCGATTGCGTTCGGCACGCGGTCGCGCATGCTCTTGCGATTCCCGATTCCCGATTCCCGATTCCCGATTCCCGATTCCCGATTCCCGATTCCCGGCCTCACGCCGACTCGCGCACCACCAGCTTCACCGGCATTTCAACCGATTGCACCTGCTCGCCTGCAATCAGTGCCAGCAGCCGGTCTACCAACAGTCGCGCGGCCAGGCCCAGATCCTGCTGCACGGTGGTCAGCGGCGGTTGGCTGTAAGCAGTCAGCGGGATATCGTCGAAGCCCACCAGCGAGATGTCTTGCGGCACGCGGTGGCCGGCCTCGACCAGGGCGCGGATTGCACCCACGGCGATCACATCGGAGGCGGCGAACAAGCCATCGGGCGGGTCGGCTTTCTTGAGCATCGCGCGGATGAGGCGGTAGGCATCTTCGCTGACGAAATGGCTGCGCGCGTGCAGCCGCGTATCGATTTCCAGCCCGTGCCGTTCCAGCGTGTGGCGATAGCCGGCAAACCGCGGCGCGACCTCCGGCAACTGGTCATCGCCCAAAAAGGCAATGCGCTGGCGGCCGCTGGCGATGAGATGTTCGGTGGCGAGCACGCCGCCCTGGAAATTGTCGCTGCCCACGCTGATGTACGACTGCCCATCGATGCGGCTGCCCCATACCGCCATCGGCAGGCCGTCGCGTGCGGCTGCATCCAGCGCGGCGTGTTCGAAACTTTGCCCCAACACGATGATGCCGTCGGAGCGGCTGCCGCGCGCAAGTTGTTCCACCCAGCCATCCTGATGCCGGTCCAGTTTGGAGAGCAGCATGCTGTAGCCGCGTCCGGTGAGCTCTTCGGCGAGCAGCGCCAGCATGGTCATCAGGAACGGGTCCGAGAGCGGCTGGTCCAGCGCATGCATCATCGGCACCGCCACGCTCACGGTGTTGGAGCGTTTGGCGCGCAGGCTGCGTGCCACCGGGTCGACCTGGTAGCCGGCGTCGGCGGCAATCTGCTTGATATAGGCGCGAGTGCGTTCGGCCACGACCGGGCTGCCGGCCAGGGCCCGCGACACAGTGGATTCGGACACGCCCGCCATGCGCGCGATGTCGGCCATCTGCGGACGGGCAGTGAGCGTGGTGCGGTCTGAGGGTTTGGCCATGGCAGCGCGCTGCGGAAAAGGCCAGAGTGTAATCAGTTCGCACTAGAGGCGGGTTGTTCGCACGGTCGCGGCTGCTTGCGCACGCGGGCAGGGCGCACGCGCGCACGGATCTCCTAGCCTTGTGGGCGCTCCCGTAGATCGAGCGCCGGATGTGCGGGGCAGGCGGGCAGTGGGACATGCAGTAGTGCGCGGCGAGAGCGTGTCGTGGGGCCCGCTCAAACCATGTACAGGCCGCCGTTGACCGCGTAGTCGGCACCGGTGACGTAAGCGGCATCGTCGGACGCTAGCCAGGCGCACAGGCCGGCCACCTCCGAGGGCTTGCCCAGGCGGCGCACCGGCACCGAGGTGGCCAGGCGATCGAGCACATCCGGCGGGAAGCTGCTGATCGAGGCGCTGGCGATATAACCGGGCGAGATGGTGTTGACGGTGACCCCGCGCGAGGCGACCTCCTGCGCCAAGGCGCGACTGAAGCCATGCATGGCCGCCTTGGCGGTGGCGAAACTGATCTGACCGATCTGCCCCTTGTGCGCGCTGACCGAGCCGATGTTGACGATGCGTCCCCAGCCGCGCGAGGTCATGCCGTCGACCACCTGCTTGGTGATGTTGAACAACGAATGCAGGTTGCTGGCGATCACCGCATTCCAGTCGTCGCGGCTCATCTGCCGGAACAGGGTGTCGCGGCTGCCGCCGGCATTGTTGACCAGCACATCGATCTCGCCGACTTCGGCCTTGACCTTGGCGAACGCGGCGACGGTGGACTCCCAATCGGCGGCATTGCCTTCGGATGCGACGAAATCGAAGCCCAACTCGCGCTGCTCGCGTAACCACGACGCCTTGCGTGGCGAATTGGGCCCGCAACCGGCAACCACGGTATGCCCGCTGCGCGCCAGCTTCTGGCAGATCGCGGTACCAACACTGCCCATGCCACTGGTGACGTATGCGATGCGGAGAGTCATTGGGTGTCACTCCTTCGGAGTTGGGATTCGGGATTGGGGATGACGGGATTCGCAACAGCGGGCAGCGGTATTCGCTTTTGCGAATCCCCAATCCCGAATGCCGAATCCCGGCGGGCGTCAGCGCGCCAGCGGAAACAAGCCAAACAACAACCCGCCGCCAAGCATCAACAGTGAAATCAGCACCGCCCACTTGAGCGTGAAGCGTTGATGGTCGGCGAAGTCGACCTTGGCCAACCCGATCAGAAGATAGGTCGATGGGACCAGGGGGCTGAGCAGGTGCACCGGCTGGCCGGCGAGCGAGGCGCGGGCCATTTCCACCGGGGTGATGCCGTAATGGCTGGCGGCCTCGGACAGGATCGGCAGCACGCCGAAATAGAACGCATCATTGGACATGAAAAACGTGAACGGCATGCTGACGATCGCCGTGATCACCGCCAGATAGGGGCCCCAGCTGTCGGGAATGACGGCCAGAAAGCTGCGCGACATTGCTTCGACCATGCCGGTGTTGGACAGGATGCCGGTGAAGATACCCGCAGCGAAGATCAGCGACACCACCGACAGCACGTTGCCGGCGTGATTGACCAAGCGACGACGCTGCTCGGACAGATTCGGGTAGTTGATCATCAGCGCCAGCGCGAAGCCGATCATGAACAGCACCGGCATCGGCAGCACGCTCACCACAAGCGCGCCCATCAGGGCCAACGTCAACAGCAGATTCACCCACAGCAACTTCGGCCGCTTCATGTCCTCGGTGTCTTCCACACGCGGCAGGGCGTCGTTTTCTTCGGGGATGCTGGTGTCCAGCCAGTTGCCATCGGCCGGCAGGCGCACCACGCCCAGGCGGCGACGCTCGCGCATGCCCAGATACCAGGCCAGCGTCAGGATGCCAGCGATCGCCAGCACCATGGCCGGCACCGACGGCACGAACACATCGGCCGGATCCACATGCAGCGCGGTGGCGGCGCGGGCGGTCGGGCCGCCCCACGGGGTCAGGTTCATCACGCCGCTGGACAGGATGGTGACGCAGGTCAGGTTGAGCGCGTTCATGCCCAGGCGCCGGTACAGCGGCAACATCGCAGAGACGGTGATCATGTAGGTGGTCGAGCCGTCGCCGTCGAGCGAGATCAGCAGCGCCAGGATCGCCGTCCCCATCACGATCTTCAGTGGATCGCCCTTGACCAGACGCAGGATGCGGCCAACCAGCGGGTCGAACAGCCCGGCATCGATCATCACCCCGAAATACAGGATGGCGAACATCAGCATCACGCCGGTGGGCGCGATCTTCTTGATGCCTTCGAGCATCATCTCGTTGATGCCGGTGCCGAAGCCGCCCAGCAACGCGAACACGATCGGCACCGTGATCAGAGCCACCAGCGGCGACAACCGCTTGCTCATGATCAGGTACATGAAGGTGATCACCATTCCGAAACCGAGCGCGGTCAGCATGCGGGCGAATCCTTTGAGGCGTACAGCAGGGGGAGAGTGGAACTCAGCGTTGCGCAGGGTGCGCAACGCTGACGATCCAGGCATGCGAAGGCGACGTCACGCAGGTGACGTACCGCACGCAGGGTGGTGGGGGCGCACGCAGCGGCACTGCGGCACGTTGCACCGATCCATGCAGCCGACAGGCGCACGGCGATCTTTCTGCTGGCCGATGCGATGCAGATGCGCATCAGAAGTCGTACTGAAAGCGGCCGGTCACCGCTAGCGTGTGGTCGACCACTGCGTCGGAAATGCGGTCGCGGTTGTGGCTATCGATCACGTTGAGCATCACGCGCAGGTTCGGCTTGAAATACCAGTTGCCGCCCAGCGTCCACGACTGCGTGCTGGCGTTGATGAAGTCCGGTTGCCCGTCCAGATGCTGGTTGCCACGCATGTAGTCGTAGCGCAATGCCAGCTCGAACGCACCGGAGGGGCGGTTGGGCATGGCGATGCGGCTGAAGCGGCCGGTCTTGCGGTCGTAACCGCGCGATTCGCCGGTGACGAACCAGCTGACCAGCCCATAGCTGGCCAACACCTTGGCGTGCTGCGCGCCATCGTCGAGCAGGCCGCCGCTGAATTCGCTCTGCCACGACCACGGGCCGAGCACTTCGGCATATTCCAGCGACCACTTGTCGAAATCGGTGTCGCGGCCGTCGGCAAAACGCGCCAGGGTGATGCGGCTATTGTTGGCCAGATCGTTTTCCGGACGTGGGCGGATCAGCAGCGACGAAGCGCCACCACTGCCCGGATGCGAATAGCGCTCGTGCGCCAGCGACAGGCCCAGGTGGCGCAAGCGTGCCTCGCCCATCTCCGGGGCGTAGGTCAGGCGCGTGCCGAGCGCGCCGCCCTTGGTCGAGGAATTATCGATGCTTTCCAGGCTGTAGGCGGACGTGGACCAGGTCGCATCCGGGCGATTGGTCTGCCAGGAAATGGCCTTGCGGTAGATCGGCGCCAGCGTGGTCGAGGCGTAGCCGCGTTCCAGGAACGGGCCGTAGTTGGAGCCGGTGCGATCGTCCAGCGAAAAGTACTGCTTGAACTGGCCAACGGTCAGCGTACCGGCCGAAAACTTCTTGGCGATATAGACATCGCGCGCCAGGATGCCGCGGCTGCCCGCTTCGTACTGCAGACCGGCGAAATCCGCCTCGGCCTTGTAATTGAACCCGTAGAACTTGCCGGACACATCCAGCCACACGCGGCGGAACTGGGTGTCGTTGGGCTCGCGCGCACCACGGTCGTCGTTGTCGAACACGGTGAAGTCCCAATGCACGCGCCCGCCCACTTCGGCAGTGACCGGGCCGGCCTCGTCGGCGGCATGTGCCGCCGGTGCAAGGCAAATCGCCGCGCAGGCGCCGAAGGCACGCAAACGCAAGGTGTCGTTGCTCACAGACGCTCCCAGGTACATGTGTGAATCACGTTTGGCCGATGCGCTGCATAACCGCCGCGGCGCGTTGGCAGCAGCCTAGTCCGGCGAAGCTGTCATGGACCTGTCGTTGAGGGGCGGGATTGGGGAGTCGGGATTGGGGATTCGTAAAAGCACAATTGCAACGGCCGCAAGCTTTTGTTTGCACGGCCTGTTACCTTCCGGCCGCAGCCAACTGCCTTTGCTAATCCCCAATCCCGACTCCCCAATCCTCGCTCATGCGCCTTCTCCTAGTCGAAGACAACGCCGACCTCGCCGATGCCATCGTGCGGCGCATGCGCCGTAGCGGGCATGCGGTGGATTGGCAGGCCGATGGGTTGGCGGCGGCAAGTGTGTTGCGGTATCAGAACTTCGATCTGGTGGTGCTGGATATCGGGTTGCCCAAATTCGATGGGTTGCGGGTGCTGGCCGGCATGCGCGAGCGCGGCGATACCACGCCGGTGCTGATGCTGACCGCGCGCGATGGCATCGAAGACCGCGTGCAGGCATTGGATGTCGGTGCGGACGATTACCTGGGCAAGCCGTTCGACTTCCGCGAGTTCGAAGCGCGTTGCCGGGTGTTGCTGCGGCGCAGTCGTGGCCAGGCCAGCGAGGTGGTGCAGATCGGCGGATTTGTCTTCGACAATGCCGCGCACACGCTGCTGCTGGATGGCGTGCCGATCGAGTTGCCCAATCGCGAATATCGTCTGTTCGAAATCCTGATCGGACGGCTCGGGCAAGTGGTTGGCAAGGACGAGATCGGCAACGGGTTGTTCGGCTTCGACGATGATGCCGGGCCCAACGCGATCGAGCTGTATGTCGGCCGGCTGCGGCGCAAGCTGGCCGCGGCACCATTGCGCATCGTCACAGTGCGCGGTGCCGGTTACAAACTCCAAGAAGCCGACCCGCATGCGCCGATGGAGCCGGGCGTCGATGGCTGAGCCGCTGACGGTGGCACCGTCGATCCGGCGCACCTTGGTGCTGTATCTGGGCAGCCTGTCGCTGCTGGGTGCGGTGGTGCTGTTCTTTGCCGCACGCAATTACGGCGAGCGGGCGGCCAATCGGTCCTACGATCATCTGCTGGTGTCCTCGGCCTTGTCGATCATCGACAGCGTGGCATTGGTCGGTGGTGACTGGCAGGTGGATCTGCCGTACGCCTCGCTGGATCTGCTCGGCATGGCACCGGAAGACCGCGTGTTCTATCGCGTGTTCGATGCGCAGGGCCGCACCATCACCGGCGAAGAGACGCTGCCGCTGCCGCCGCGTGCCCCCCGCGACGAGCGGCCGCTGTTGTTCGATGCGCAGTACAGCGGCGAGCCGGTGCGCTTTGCGGTGGTGATGCATCGGGTGGCGTCGGCGTCGGGGCAGGGCGAGGTGCGGGTGCAGGTGGGCCAGACCCGGCGCGCACGCGATGCGGTGGCGCGCGATGTGGTGCTCAACGCCTTGGCGGCGATTGGCGTGCTGTCGCTGCTGGCGCTGGGGTTGGTGTGGCTGGGCGTCTACCGCGCGTTGCGGCCGCTGCAGCGCATCGAGCGCGATCTGTCGCGGCGCGAACCCTCCGACCTCAAGCCGCTGAACGTGCCGGCGCCGCAGGAAATGCAGTTGATGGTGACCGCGCTCAACCGGTTCATGGCGCGGCTATCGTCCAGTAACGAAACCTTGCGCGCCTTCATGGCCGAAGCCGCGCACCAGATGCGCACGCCGCTGGCGGCCTTGCGCGCACAGGCGCAACTGGCGATGGACGACGACGACCCGCACGAGATGCAACGCAGCCTGGTGGCGATCGAGCGCAATGCCAGCCACATGAGCCGGCTGCTCAATCAGTTGCTCAGCGATGCCAGCGCGATCCATCGTGCCAACCTGCAGCGCTTTGACACCGTGGATCTGGCCGAGGTGTTGCATCAGGCCTTGTACGAAGCGCTGCCGCGCAGCGCAGGCGCACCGCGCGTGCAGCTGGCGGTCGACCCGCAACCGGCGCTGCTGCGTGGCGATGCATTGCTACTGCGCGAGGCGCTGAAAAACCTGATCGACAACGCCTGCGAATACGGTGCCGGTGGACCGCTGCAGGTGGCGCTCACCAGCGACGGCAACCATCACGTGCTGACCATCGCCGATCATGGTCCCGGCATTCCAGCTGCCGAAGCCGAGCGGGTGTTCGAGCGTTTCGTACGGGGAGCGGATGCGCCTGCCGGCGGCGCCGGGCTGGGATTGGCCATCGTCAAGCGCGTGGTGGAAGCGCATGGCGGACGCATCGATCTGGCCAACCGCATCGGTGGCGGCTTGATCGCCTCGCTGCATTTTCCTGGAGGAGGCGCATGATGCGGCCGATGTGGATGCTGGTATTGCTGCTGGTCCATGGCATCGCCTGCGCGGCGCCCGGCGATGTGCGCCGCTTTCCTGCACAGGGCCCGGTGCAGGTGCAGCTGCGCGTGCAGGGCTCCACCGACCTGGAAGTGTTCGGTGCAATCATCCGCGACTATCAACGGTTGCACCCGGGTACCGAGGTGATCTACGAAGACGTGATCGCCTGGGACATCTACGAGCGTTATCTGCACCCAGGCCATGGCGCACCTGCTGCAGACATGCTGATCAGCGCCAGCATGGACCTGCAGACCAAACTGGTGAACGACGGCCACGCGCTGGCGCACCGCTCCGCACAGACCGAAGCCTTGCCAGCATGGGCGCAATGGCGCCATGAAGTGTTCGGCATCAGCTACGAGCCGGTGGCCATCGTCTACAACACGCGCAAGCTGGATGCCGCCCGCGTGCCGCGCACGCGCCGGCAATTGCTGGCGTTGCTGCGTGCGCCCGATGCACCGCTGCGCGGCAAGGTCGGAACCTACGATGTCGAGCGCAGCGGCGTGGGGTATCTGTTCGCCACCCAGGACGGCCAGGTGGGCAGTATCGCCGGTGCGCTGCTCGCTGCACTGGGGGCCAACCGGGTGGTGTTGGAAGAGCGCACCGGCAGCTTGCTCGACCGCGTCAGCCGTGGCGAGCTGTTGCTTGCCTACAACGTGCTTGGCTCCTATGCGCAGGCCCGCATCGATGCGGGGGCGCCGCTGGGCATCGTGCAGCCGCAGGATTACACGCTGGTGGCATTGCGCACGGCAGTGATCCCCAAGACGGCGCCGCATGCGCCGGAGGCGCGCATATTCCTTGACTATCTGCTCTCACCGCGCGGCCAGCAGGTGCTGTCGCGCGAAGCGCGGCTGATGCCGATCCTGCCGGCGGCCGGTGGCCGCGGCGGTTCGGCGCAGCCACCGTTCCGCCCGATCCCGCTCGGCCCCGGGCTGCTGGTGTATCTGGACAAGCTCAAGCGCCGCCAGTTCCTGGATGCCTGGCGGGCGAGCACGCAGCCGCCGCGCTAGGGCAGGGTATCGGCGGCGGCACATGTGCCAGACTTGGCGCATGGCCGATGTCACCATTCTCGTCGCCGACGACCACCCGCTGTTCCGCGCCGCCGTCCTCCACGTGCTGCAGCAGACCCTGCCGCAGGCCAACGTGGTGGAAGCCTCCAGCGCCGCCACCTTGAGTGCCATGCTGCGTTCGCATCCGCAGGCTGAGCTGGTGCTGCTGGATCTGGCCATGCCCGGTGCACGCGGTTTTTCGGCGCTGTTGCATGTGCGTGGCGAACACCCGGACATTCCGGTGGTGGTGATCTCCTCCAACGATCATCCGCGGGTGATCCGGCGTGCGCAGCAGTTCGGCGCGGCCGGGTTCATTCCCAAATCCACGCCGGCCGAATCGATCGGTACCGCGGTGGCCAGCGTGCTGGAAGGCGGCACCTGGTTCCCGCCGATGACCGCCGAACGCTCGGAGGCCGATGCACAACTGGCCTCCAAACTCGCCCAGCTCACCCCGCAACAATTCCGTGTGCTGCTGAGCCTGGCCGATGGCCTGCTCAACAAGCAGATCGCGCACGAACTGGGCCTGGCCGAAAACACCGTCAAGGTGCACGTCACCGCGATCCTGAAAAAGCTCGACTGCTACAGCCGCACGCAGGCGGCGGTACTCGTCAAGGCGTTGGAGCCGGAAGGCGAGGGCTGATCCAGCGTACGCTGAAGGTTGCTGCGCATTGCGGTCTGCCGCACGCGCAACGCATCACCGATGCCGCTCATGCGGCCGCGCCAGGCCCGGTGATCAACCAAGGCGAGCGGTTCGTTTTTAGTCGCTCTAGGCCGGCGGCTGCCGGTAGAACACCATGCCGCCATGGTGCAGCTCATCGTCGGTGACGAAACGGCCGCCGGCGGTGAAGCCGGTGTCGTCCCAGTATTCGATGTGGTTGCCGGAGATTTCGTAGCGGCCCTGGTAGGCACTTTGGCGCGTGCCGCGGGCCTCGTCGTAGCGGCCGTTCGGCAGGAGTTCCTGCCGGATCCGTCCGTCGCCGGTAACCCACATGCCGAGATAGGGGTGTGCTTGCATCGGATGTCCTGGTTGTTGGGTCGCGATAGCGGCGGGCGCGATGGGCGGTTGCGCAGCTGCCGCGAATGGGCTGGCGAGCGCCGAGCCGGCGCCCAGCGCCACCGCGATGGCGGCTTTCATCGGTCGGTCGCTCATGGGCTGGCCCTGCGTTGCATCTGGCGATGGCCGCGCTGCAGTACCGCGTCGTAGGCGGGCAGGTCGAGGAAGGCGTTGACCTCGACCGCCTTGCCATCGGCCATCCGCATGATCCATGCGTAGCGATTGCGATAGCTGCCGCCATCACGCAGCGTGGCCACGCCTTCCCACTGCACGATGACGTGCTCGCCATCGGCCCAGAGGTGTTGCTGCACCGGCCGCAGTGGCGAGGCCAGGCGCTCGCTCAGCGGACGCACCGCGGTCTCGGCCAACACGTCGCGACCACGCAAGGTGCCGGCGCTCGGACCGGAGCCTTCGATGGTCCACACCACCTCGGGCGACAGCAGCGTCTCGAAGATGCCGCTGCCACCGGCCTGCCATTGCGCAAAGGCCGCTTCGACGATGCGTTTGTTGCAGCTGGGCACCGCTTGCCCTGCAGAGGTGTCTGTGGATGCAACGTCCTTTGCTGTGGCGCCGGCATTGCCTGCGAACGCTGCGGCGACAAGCAGCGCTGCCGCCGTGATGGTTGAGAGTCTGGTCAGGGCTGCTCCGTGGTGATCAGGTGCGCAGCTGCACGTGATGGGTGCCGAAGATCAACTGCTGCGCCATGGGCCTGCCGATGAAGCGTTCGGGGAAAATCGGCGGTACTGCGCTGACCGCGTCCAGGCGCGCAACTTGCTCGTCGCTGAGCACGATCTCCAGCGCGCCGAAATTGTCTTCGGCCTGCTGCAAGGTGCGTGCGCCCATCACCGGCGATACGACGGCCGGGTTGCGCAAGGTCCAGGCCAGCGCCACCTGCGAGCGCGATGCGCCCAGTTCATCGGCGACCGCCCCGACCACATCGGCAATTTCCAGCGAGCGCGCATTGAGATGCCCGGTCGATGCGATCACCCCCTTGCGGCTGCTCGACACCTCTGCCGCATTGTCGTCGGTCAGATCGGCGCGGCTGTATTTGCCGGTGAGGATGCCACCGCCCAGCGGCGACCACGGCAACACGCCCAGGCCGAGTTCGCGCGCCATCGGCAGCAGCTCGTGTTCGACGCTGCGTTCGACCAGGCTGTACTCGATCTGCAGCGCCACCAACGGCGACCAGCCGCGCAGGTCGGCCAGGGTCTGCAATTGCGCCACGCGCCAGGCCGGGGTATTGCAGATGCCCAGATAGAGCACCTTGCCCGCTTGCACCAGATGCTCCAGCCCGCGCATCACCTCGTCCGGTGCGGTGGTGAAATCCCAGGCGTGCAGGTACAGCAGATCGATCCGGTCGGTGGCAAGTTGGCGCAGGCTGGTTTCGACCGAGCGGATCAGGTTCAGGCGATGATTACCGCCGGAATTGATGTTGGCCGCATCGCGTGCCATGGTGAATTTGGTGGCCAGCACGAAGCGTTCGCGTCGGTCCTTGATCAACTCGCCGAGGATGCGTTCGGAGCCGCCGTTGGTGTAGTTCACCGCCGTGTCGATGAAATTGCCGCCGCGTTCGGCATAGGCGTCGAAGATGCGCTTGGCTTCGCCTGCATCTGCGCCCCAGCCCCAGGCTTCGCCATAGGTCATGGTACCCAGCGACAGTGGCGAGATGCGCAGGCCGGAGCGGCCGAGCAGGCGGTAGTGGTCCAGTGAGCGTGGCTGATGCATGCGTGAGGTCTCCCGGTAGTGGCGTGTTGCGTGTTGCCAGCCACTGTGCGGCGGCGCGGGGAGCGAGCGTGAGCCCGGTTATCCGGCATCCTTGCCTGATCGTCCGAATGGTCGATGCAGCGCCATCGCGCAGGCAGTGTGTTGCGAGACGTGGGAGTTGCGGCGTCACGTTCGATGTAGGTGGCTGTTCCAATGCGAACGCATGCACTGCGCATCGAATGCAGCGGCTTCGCAACGTCAGACGCAGCACCGCAGGCAAGCGTCTATGCTATGGCGACGGCCATCGAACACTGAAGCTGCGGCATTGTGACCATCAAATTCGACCTCAACGATCTGCAGGCATTCCGCGCCGTCGCCGAGAACGGCAGCTTTCGCCGCGCTGCCGAACGCATCCGCATCACGCAGCCGGCGCTCAGCCGCAGGATCGACAAGCTCGAGTCGGCGTTGAACGTCAAGCTGTTCGAGCGCACCACGCGCAAGGTCGTGCTCACCACCGTCGGCCAGGCGTTCATGCCGCAGGTCGAGCGCATGCTCGACGATCTGGACATGGCGCTAATGAGCATCGGCGATGCAGGTTCCAGCAGGATGGGTACGGTGACCGTGGCCTGTGTGCCATCTGCCGCGTACTACTTCATGCCGCAGGCGATCCACGGGCTGCATCAGTTGTTTCCGAAAATCCGCATCCGGCTGTTCGACGGCAGCGCCAGTCACGTCAGTGCGGCAGTGGCCTCCGGCGAAGCGGATTTCGGGGTCAGCTTCAGCGGCAACCTGGCCCCGGAGGTGGAGTTCGAACCGTTGCTGCAAGAACGCTATGTGATTGCCTGCCGCCAGGACCATCCGCTGTCCGGGCGCGCACAGGTCAGTTGGCAGGAGGCCTGCGGCTACGACTACATCACGCTGGACAAGACATCGGGCAACCGGTTGGTGCTGGATCGGGCGCTGGCTGCATTCACGCCGGACAAGCCGAGCATCTGCGAGACCCGCCACATCACCACGTTGCTGGGGTTGGTAGAGGCCGGCCTCGGTATTGCCGCGGTGCCTTCCATTGCCATGCCGTCCGGCCCGCATCCGATGCTGTCGGCAGTGCCGCTGGTCGAACCGGAGGTATCGCGCAACGTGGGACTGCTCAAACGTCGCGGACGCACGCTGACACCCACCGCGCTCGAACTGGCGGAACTGGTGCGACGGATGCCCGCACGTTCACGGTGATACCGGATCCAGGCCAGTCACGCGCGCAACCGCCTGCGCCTTCCCCGACTGCAGGTACGCCAGCAGGCGCCTGGCTGCTTCGGGGTGCTGCGCGTTGATCGGCATACCGGCCGCGTAGCGCGTGATCGACTGCAGCTGTTCGGGGATCTTGCCGACAAACTCCACGCCTGCCACCGGAAGCAGCTCGGCCACCTGCTGAAAGCCGAGTTGATAGCTGCCATCGGCCACCACCGTGCCCACCGGGATGCGCGGAATCTTCTTGCTCTTGGCCATCATCGGGCCTTGGATCTGCAGCTGCTTGAACAGCGTGGTCTCGATGTAGACGCCGCTGGCGCTGTCCGAATAGGCCACCGAATCGGCGTGCAGCAGCGTCTGTTTGAAATGCTCGACGCTGTCGATCTTGGGCTTGGGTGCACCGCTGCGCACCACCATGCCGATCCTCGAATCGGCCAGCTCCACCCGCGATGCCGGGTCGACCACGCCGACGTCGATCAGCGTTTGCAGGGCGCTACCGACCATGATCACCACATCGGCATGCTCACCGCGTGCGAGCCGGTTGGGAATGGCTTGTGGCGTTTGGCCCATGGAAGGGCCAAGCAGCGTGGTGACCTTCACCCCGGTCTGCTCGGTGTACTGCGGCGCCAGGCGATCGAAGGCGGCCGTGAAACCGCCGGAGGTCATCACGGTCAACTCCTGCGCGCCTGCCGCTGTCGCCAGCAGAACCGTTGCAAGAATCGCACCCAGCCACTTTTTCCACAGGGTCTGCCTCATTTGGTGGCGCCTGCCGCAGCATCCAGGCCGCTCGCCGGGACTGGATTGCCTTGGCGGCGATACAGAAACAGCGAGGCTCCCAGTGCGCACACCGATGCGAAGACCAGCCAGTAGCCAGGCGCCGCCTTGTCGCCGGTGACATGGATCAGCCAGGTGGACATCACCGGCGTAAATCCGCCAAACACCGCGGTGGCCAGGCTGTAGGCAAGCGAGAATCCCGCCACCCGCACATGCGCTGGCATCCGTTCTGTGAGCGCCGGAATCATGGCGCCGTTGTAGATACCGTAGATGAAGGACAGCCACAGCAGCGCCTGCAACATGTGCGCAAAGCTCGGTGCCGCCGCAAGCAACGCAAGCACCGGGTAGGCCGTCACGATGCACACCACCGCCATGGTCAACAGCAGCGGCTTGCGGCCGAAGCGGTCGCTGAGCGCGCCGCCGATCGGCAGCCAGATGAAATTGGAGACGCCCACCAGCAGCGTGACGATCAACGCATCGCCGGTACTGAGTTTGAGTACGCTCTTGCCGAAGGTGGGTGCGTAGACGGTGATCAGATAGAACGCGGTCGTCGTCAGCGCGACCATCAAGCCGCCGGCAATCACGATGCCGGCATTGTTCGCCAGCCCGCGCATCACCTGCTTCATCGTGACCGGCTGCCGACGCTGGGCAAATTCGGCAGTTTCTTCCAGGCTCCGCCGCAGCAGGAAGATGAAGGGAATGATCACGCAACCGATGCCGAACGGAATCCGCCAGCCCCATTGCGCCAGATCCTGCGGCGCCATCAGCTGATTGAGCGCAAACCCGATTGCGGCCGCAGCGACGATGGCGAGCTGCTGGCTGGCCGATTGCCAACTGGCGTAGAAGCCGCGCCGACCCGGCGTGGCCATCTCGGCCAGATACACCGACACGCCGCCCATTTCGGCGCCGGCCGAGAAGCCCTGCAGCAGGCGGCCGAGCAGCACCAGGGCCGGGGCCCACAAGCCGATGCTGGCGTAGCCTGGCACCAGCACGATCAGCACGGTACCGCTGGCCATGATGGTCAAGGTCACGATCAAGCCTTTGCGGCGTCCGACATCGTCGATGTAGGCACCCAGGATCACCGCACCCAGCGGCCGCATCAGAAAGCCCGCGCCAAACACGGCGAAGGTCATCATCAGGGACGCAAATTGGTTGCTCGCCGGGAAGAATGCCGCGGCGATCTGCATTGCGTAAAAGCCGAACAGGAAGAAGTCGAACTGCTCGAGGAAGTTGCCCGAGGTCACCCTCAGCACCATCCCGAGTTTCGACTGTTGCGTGGCCTCGCTGCGGGAACTGCGCATAAATCGCCCTCCACGATAGATATGCATGGACGTATAACATCCGAGGCACTCGATTCTGGTCGAGATGGTCGATGTTGATAATTGCTGGTTTCTCATCGATTGATGCGCGTTCAACATCGGCCCACGCGGCTGCAGTGCCACACGTGCAGTGGCCTCGCCACAACACGCACGCCGCATTCGCCAGCGGCCGCTGGCGTTGTCGCCTGACGTGAAGGTCGATCCGTCTCTGCCGTCGCCGCGGGTGCTCTGGTGGCCTGCCGATGCGCCGATCGGGTCGGTGCGTGCGCTGCCGGTCTTGGGCGCATGAAAGGAAGCAGGCAGCGTTACCCGCGCCGCATCAACATCTGCGTCACCAGCGCACGCAGGGTAGGCGGGCGGACCGGTTTGGACAAAAATCCCCAGCCCAGGTCCAGCGCATGCTCGCGCAGGACAGGGTCCGGTTCTGCGGTGACCAGGATCACGCGTGGCTCGCGTTGCCAGCGTTCCACCAACTGCGACAGCAGCATGGGGCCGTGGTGTGCAGCCATGCGCACATCCAGCAGCAGCAATTCCGGCACCTCCTCGGCATTGGCAGCGCTCAATGCCTCATCCGGGCCGCCGGCAAAATCCACGCGGCATTCCCAGCGTTCCAGCAGCGTGCGGGTGGCCTCGCACACCAATGGCTCATCATCCACGCACCACACCCGGCAGCCATGCAGGATGGGGTCGTTGCCGTGTTCGGCGGTGCTGACAGGTGCTGGCAGTTGCCGTGCGATGGTGGCGCGATCGCCCAGCGGGACCGTCACCGAAAACACGCTGCCGGCGCCCAGGGTGGAACGCAGCCCGATGCGATGGCCGAGCAGGCGGCCGATGCGCTCGACGATGGCCAGGCCCAGGCCTGCACCGCGATCGTTGGCCACGCCGTCGTCCAGGCGGCGGAATTCTTCGAAGATTTCGTGTTGCAAGGCTTCGGGAATGCCGGGGCCCTGGTCGTGCACTTCGATACGCAGCCAGCCGCCGCGGCGACGGCAGCCGATCAGCACGCGTCCGCGCGGCGTATAGCGGATGGCGTTGGAGAGAAAGTTCTGCAGGATGCGGCGCAGCAGGTTTTCATCGCTCAACACCACCGCCGAGGTCGGCACCGATTCCAGCACCAGCCCGCGGTCTTCGGCCAGGATGCCGAAGTCGCGCGCCAGGGTGTCCAGCAGGGGCGCAAGCGCAAAGTTGCGCACCTGGGTCTTCAGGCTGCCGGCTTCCAGGCGCGAGATGTCCAGCAGGCTGTTGAGGATGGCGTCCTGCGCCGCCAGCGCACCGTCGATGTTGTCGACCACGCGCGCGCTGCCGGCCTCGTGCACTTGCCCACGCAACACCGAGACGAACATGCGCGCGGCGTTGAGCGGCTGCAGCAGGTCGTGCACCGCCGAGGCGACGAAGCGGGTCTTGTAGCGGTTGGCGCTTTCGGCTTCGCGCTTGGCCGCTGCCAGGTCGCGGGTGCGCTCGGCCACGCGGTGTTCCAGCGCGTCGGCCAGCGAGCGCAGTTCGCGTGCGGCGTTCTTGTAGCTGGTGATGTCGGCGTAACTGGTGACAAAGCCGCCATCGGGTAGCGGGTTGCCGCGGATTTCCAGCACGGTGCCGTCTTCTTTTTCGCTCTCTCGCATATGCGGCTTGCCGCTGCGCAAGTGGTTCAGGCGCCGCTCGATCGCCGCTTCGATCGACCCCGGCCCCAGCAGGCCGCGGCGTGCATTGAAGCGGAACAGGTCTTCGATCGGACGGCCGATCTTGAGCAGTTCCGGCGGAAACCGGGCCAGTTCCACATAGCGCGAATTCCACGCCACCAGGTTGAGTGCCTCGTCGATCACCACCACCCCTTGCGGCAGATGTTCCAGGCTGCGGCTCAGGCCGGCATTGGCCTGCTGCGCGGCGGTGACCAGGCCGTCCTGGGCGGTGCGCAGCTCTTCGGCGTGTTGCTGCAGCAAGGTTTCCAGTTCGTGCCGGCTGCGCTGGCGCAATGCCGACAGCCGGCGCCGTTGTTGCACGAACAACCACAGCAGGGCCAAGGCCAGCCACGCGCCGGCGGCGGCAATCGCCGCGGCGCGGCCGGCAGCGGCGCTGGCTCGAGTGTCGTGCAGCAGATGTAGGCGCCAGCCGCTTTCGGGCACTTCCAGGGTCTGCCACACCACCTGCGCGCCGAGCGGCGGGTCGCGCACGTCGGCCAGCACACCGCCGTACCCGGTCTGCTCGATCAGCCGGCGCCGCAGCGGCAGCAATTGCTGGTCGGCGTACTGGCGGGTGCTTTGCAGTTCGCGGCGATCGCGGTCGCTGAGCGGGGCCAGCACGCGGTAGCGCCATTCCGGCTGGCTGGCCAGAAACACTACATTGTGCGCGTCCGACGCCAGCACGATATCCGGGGTCTGCAGCCACTCTCTCTCCAGCGCAGCCAGCGCGATCTTGATCACCACCACGCCCTGCACCTGGCCGGCGCCATCGACAATGGCCTGCGACAGGAAATAGCCTGGCTCGCTGGTGGTCATGCCGATGCCGTAGAAGCTGCCGCTGCCGGTGGCCAGCGCCTGCTGGTAGTACGGGCGGAAGGCGTAATCCACGCCGACGTTGCTGCGCGGCGCCTGCCAGTTGCTGGACGCCAGTGCCACGCCATCGCGGTTGATCAACGTCAGCGTCGACGATTGAGTGACATTGTTGGCGCGTTCGAGCTTGCGGTTGAGTGCATCCACCTGTGCCGGCGACAGCGGGCCGGACACGGCTGCGCGCAACTCCGGGTCCAGCGCCAGAATCTGCGGCAACGTGCGATAACGGTCCACGCGCTGCTGCAGCGCTTGCGCGTAGAGCCGCAGCTGGCGGCGCACGGTGGCGCTTTCATCGTGCAGCGCGCTCTGTTCGACGAAGTGCCCGGCTGCGACCATGGCCACGACCATCCCGCCCAGCACAATAAATAGGGTGAGCAGCAGACGGCGACGTTGCGATGCGTACATGGCCGCAAGTATGGCGGTCCGTTGCCGGATCGCGCAGCCACCAACCTGGAACGGCTAAAAAAACGGCTGCGCTCACCGCCAGACAGACGCGGCTGACGCTCGCTGCGGTAGATGCCACGCGTCGACGACGGTTCCGGGCGCTGCGCCCACATCTGCCTGCCGACCGCTCGCGACCTGTGTCAGTCGCTTTTATTGCGCGGGCAGGCGCCGAATACGACAACGGCCGCATCCGTGATGGATGCGGCCGTGTCGAATGCCTGTTGCGGTGCGATGCTGGTGGCGCACAGGGGCACAGGGGCACAGGGGCACAGGCGCACCGGTGCGAGGTCATGACGCGCGGCAGTGCGCCGGGGCGAATCGCCGGCGCGCTGCCTTTGCGCAATGTGGCTTAGAACTGCACCTGCGCACGCAGTTCCATCACGTGCGGGGTTTCATGCACGCCATTGCGCGAGGAATCCACCCAGCTGTAGTTCGCCTGGAACTTGAAGTGGCTGGTGAGGTACCAGTTGGCGCCAATGGTGGTGTCGTGCTGGCGGCCGCCATGCACATTGTTGTCTTCCAGGTTCAGGCGGCTGTAGCGGGCGGTCAGCTCGACCGCGCCGTAGTCGTGCGACGGCTTGATGTTGCCCGGCACGCCGCCGACATAGCTGCGCGACTCGCCGGTCAGCGTCCAGGTGCCGTAGACATACTGGCCCTGCGCGATGAAATGCGGCTGGTTGGCGTTGCGGGCCACTTCGGCACGCAGGGCTTCGCTCTGCAGCGAGAACGGACCATGGATCCACACCGCTTCCAGGCCGGTGCGGATCACATGGTCTACATCGCGGATGGTGCCGGTGTCGATCAGGCGCACATCGGTCAGGCCGGCTTCCGGGCGCGCACGCAGGCGCACACGCGGGCTGAATGACACGCCGCGGCCGTCGCTGTAACCGCGCGGGTTTTCGATCGAGCCGGCGATGCCCAGATGCAGCACGTCGCCTTCGGCCTTCATCGGGGTCCATGCCGCGTGCACGGCTTGGGTGGTGCCCGGGTTGTCACCCTGCAGATCCTTGCCGCCGTAAGCGCCGGCCTGCAGCAGGTACTGCTGACGTTCCAGCGTCCATTCCGCGCCGGTCCGGCGACCCTGGAACACCGCCTGGATCGGCAGGCCCAGTTCCATGAAGCTGCCCGAACGCGAGCTCTGCACTGCTTCCAGGCCCACCGGCACCTTCATGTAGCCCAGGCGCACCCGGCCGTAATCCTGGCCGAACAGGGCCTTGGTCTCGAACCGGTAGAACACGTCCAGCCACAGCTTGGACTCGAAGTCGTAGTACACCATGGCGTCGTAGACGCCCTTCTTCTTGATGGTGGCGCCGAATTCCTTGCGGCGGAAGTCGTTGCGGTCTTCCAGACGGTCGTCGCCGGAGAAGTTGTTGTCGTCGTAGGCGTAGTTGCCGGTCAGGCCCAGCTCGGTGCCGTCACCGAAGGTGTACTTGGTCGGCCAGTTTTCGATCGAGGTGGCTGCATTGGCAGCGGCGGGAACGATGGCAGCAGCCACCGTGAGTACAAGGAGATTCAGGCGCATAGGTATGGTCTTCGGCAATGAAAAGGGGCCGGGCGTCCTGCCATGGCGGTCGCAAAATTGTCTTCGGCAAGCGCGCAGGGTCCGGACGACGGCAGCACAGAAACGGTGTCTGCGTTAAACGGGATTAACGGCCGGCGGTGGCGCGGCTGAAGTGTAAGCCGACGTTCAGCCGCTGGACATGGGGTAATACCAATGGGCTATCGGCCGGGAATGTGACGTGCGGCCAGAATGCGTGCAACGGGTGCCTGCTCGGC
>NZ_JFAQ01000048.1 GCF_001304695.1 Xanthomonas axonopodis | reverse complement strand
CATCAAAGCATGGGATCAAACGCCTAGCTGTCGGTGAGGGGGACTCATAGGGTCTCCTCGGAGGAGCGCGAGGAACCCTCTGCTTATGTCAGCCCACGTAGGAATGGTCCACCGCGGAGAATCTCCAGTTCCACGCCACGATCGCAAGGGCGGCGTCATCTGGCAATAGCATGGATGTATCAACGCAAAGATGGCTGTCTGCTTGGATCGCGAGCGTATATGCGCATTGCTGCAGGATCGCCGAAAGTTCACTGCTGCTTTTCACCTTTCCGAAAGCGCGTCTGTCGATGTTTTCGACTCTGTCCAGAAGCTGGCTGCGCTGCGCGGTGAGCTGAACAAAGTGCGGCGTCACCAGATGATCTGCGCAGAGCGTCTTCAGCGTGTCGATGTACCAGTCGTCCTTCGGGCCGCCGTAGCAGAACGTCGTGATGATGGTGCGGGAGTCGGACTTAAACAGGAGCTTCAGCGCATGGAGCCTGAGTTCGCACGCAAACTGCCTGCGCGCGTCGAAGCCGCTATCGGCACCCAGTAGCTCGATGGCGAGATCGTAGGTCAGGTGATTGTGAAAAAGGCATGCGGACAGCCGATTCGCTAGCGCCTTCCCAACGGTCAATTTTCCGACGGCAGGCGGGCCATAGAGCATGACGAACTGTCTATCGTGGTGGGACAAGGGCATCCTCGCGTCATTGGGCTGTGCTTGTGGTCCCGGGCGCATAGTAGGTGACATTGAGCGTGTTGCGAGTGACGCTGCCCGTGGTGCACAGCCGCGTCACTTCGTGCCAGGTGTCTTCGTAGGTCCCATCGCGAATGATCACTGTCGCGTTTCCGACAATAGGGAGCACAACGTGGCGCGCGTCATGGTGATAGCGTGGATCAAGAATACGAAGCAGCCCGCCCCAATCGCGCTCCCAGTGGGCGTTGAAGTAGATGATCAGGCGAAATCCCTGGCACAACGATGCATCGACGTGGGGCAGGTAATGGGTGTCCTGCCCTCCACGAAACGCAATGGCCTCCATCGGAAATTTGCTCAGGTCTGTTCCGCAAAAGTGGGACATCGCGGACCTGAAGTCCTCCGACACGAGCTCGCCGCACATCGCCTGCCACGCATCCGTTAGCACCGCTGTCTGGTCGACGCCGATCGAGCCCAGAGGGACGATCGTGCGTCGATAAAAATGCCCGCCGTTGCGTTCCCGGAAGTTGAATCCCTCTGTCGGAAATTCATCTGCGAGTTTGTTCGCCAAGGCGTCGTTTTGCCATATGTTTTGCAGTTCTCCCCATTGGAACGGCGCGTTGTGGCGCGTTCCTCCTGCAATCTGCCTGAGCGCGAAGTATGCGGACGTCATGTTCTCCCTCGTACGAAAAGAAAGCGTCAGTGATGCAAAGCGTTGTCTATCGCATGGCTCAATCGTTGCGCCAACTCGTCGATCTCGGCGTCATCGATCATGAACGGCGGCGCGAGCTTGAGATGTCGATCCGCAGCGCCAATGAACAGACCGTGTCGACGCGCGTCGTGTTGCGCTTGGCTACATGCCGCTGGCGACGAAAAGGTGATCGACAACATCAATCCTTTCCCTTGCACACTCACGACATCGTCGGTCGCGGGTAGACGGTCACGAATCGCCTGCAGCAAGCGCGTACCCTTCGCTTTGACCCGTTCGTAGCAATCCTCGGCATCCAGGTGCTCGAGAATGAATAAAGCTGCGCGGCATCCCAGCAGGTTGCCGGACTGGGTATGGCCGTGGCGGAAAAACGGGAGCGGCTGTGTGGCGAAGACATCGGAGATCTTGGCGGTCGTCATGATGGCGGTGATCGGGAAGCCGCCGCCGAGACATTTGCTGAAGATCACAATGTCCGGACTCGCGCCTTGGGACACTGACTCGCACAGGACACCGGTGCGGCCGATGCCACAATACACTTCGTCGAAGATCAGCGGAATATCGTACGCCCTGGCGAGCGACGACAGGACTCGCAAGAAGCCATCTGGAAACTGTCGAGTTCCCGCCATCGCCATCACCGGTTCGATGATGATCGCCGCCACGGTCGATCCATGCTCGGCAAGAAGCGCTTCCCATTCTGCCGCGTCGTCGATGCTCTGCGGCAATGGCATCGTCAGTGAGCAATCTGCGACAAGCGCCAAGGAGCCTTCGTTGATGAAGGCGCGTCGTGTCGCGAGCATCGCGCCAAGCGTGCAGCCGTGATACGCACCGTCGATGGCGACGACTTTCATCCGCTGTGGCTGCCCGCGACCGCGTTGATACTGCCAAGCCATCTTCAGTGCGGCTTCGACCCCCTCGCTGCCGCTTCCTACCAGGAACGTATGCACGAGTCCGGCTGGCGCCAATACATTGCTTAGCCGCTCTGCAAGCGCTTCGGGTAGGAGCGTACTCGTCCCGATGTTGCATGCGTGCACCAGACTGTCCATCTGCCGTTTGACGGCGTCGATCAGTGCCGGGTGAGAATGACCGAGGCAGTGGTTGTAGCTGCCGGAGATGCCGTCCAGATAGGGCTTGCCCGCATCGTCGTAGAGATAAATCCCTGTGCCACGCACGATCCTGGGGCGACAATCCTCAAGGGTCATTGGCGTATACGGTGGCCAATAACCGCGCGGCCTAGATGTAGCGTTCATAGGGTGTCCCTTTAATCGAGCATCTCAGTTGCGCGTCGTTTGCGACTATTGACGCGATCGACGCGGTTTCCTTTTTTCCGGTTCCCGGTTCCAGTCGTACGACCGATACTCCCAGGAACGCGAGCAGCTCGGCATGTGTGCTCTCAGGGTTGCCGAGCAGTTGCTCGTATTCGATGGAGAGGATGTCGTGGTGGCCGAAGCGTTCGCAGAACGCAGCGCGATTGGCGAGGTCGTGATCGATGAAATCCACGAGTTCCTTTTGCGCTACGGACAGCCTGACATAGCCTGGCGCGGGCTCATCGTCCCTGCCGACATACCAGATATTATCGATTAGGCTTTTTCTCAGAGAGACCATGCGCTCAAGGCGATTGCGTCGATCCAGCAGAATGATCTTCAGTTCAGGCAAGCCAGCCAACGTCTCCCAAACATTGGCGCCCCCCCATTCCGAGTCGAGATCGCGAAAGAGCACGAACCCGACAGCTTGCACGTACTCAAAGTACGGGCGAAACAGATGTCGCTCGAGGATATGTTCCGCAGTGGTGTCCTGTACGCAATAGGGTAGCAAGTGTTGACCGAACCGATTGAATGCTTCGCCATGCATCTCGATGCATGGGTGGGAGCCCAGCAGCGTGCGCAACAGGTGCGTCCCGGAACGAGGCGTCGAGATGATGACGAATTTCGTGTACTGCTTCTGCGCCGAGGCAACCGTGCCGTTCAGGCTGCCGCCCACCCATTTGTTGTGCTGCGCCTGGACAACCTTCGCGCGGAATAGATCAAAGACCTCTGGCGAGTGCTTTGCCAGACCGAGCAACGGTGCGATCACCTCGTCCCCCCGTAGCCCTTTGCTACTCCAGTTTCTTCCACCGTTCCGGTACTCGCGAACGAATTCGACGATCGCCGCGGTCATGGGCGGGGCGATCGGGTGTGCTGCAAGATCGCTGCCAATGCGTGCCTCAAGTTCGCTGGTTGGGTACGAAATCCACAAGGACCATTGGGACGCAAGCAGTGGCGCCGATGTCTCAGCCATTCGAGCGGCGCCTGCTGTCAGGGTCCTTCGAACGAAGCGCGGCGGACCGTATCTGCACGGCGCATGCGCCAGGAGCGGAGAGAAACAGGCCTCGCAGCAGAATACGCGGGTTGCCCGGATCTTCGACGTAGGCGCCTCGTCCGTGCGAGAGCTGGTCATTGCGCATGATCAATGCTTGCCCCTTTCGCAGCGGAAAACTCAATGTGTAACCACTGTCCGGCTTGGTGAGACGCGTCAAGTAAGCAGTCGCGTCGAGCACTCTCGGGTCCATGCGCCGGCAATAGTCCCAGTCGGCCGTCACGTCCAGGGTAAACCCACCAACCAGTGTGCCGTCTTCTTCTGCGAGGAAGATCGAGCCGACGTGTTCGTACTGCCTATCTGGCCGCGGATCGGTAGACCTGCGTCGGAACGCCTTCGGGGCCAGGAGACATTGGGCGAGATCAGGGTGATGGTGGGCAAGGGTCTGAAATGCCGACACGCTGTCGAACAGGATCGATTCGCCGCCACGCAGCGCGTGCTGCTTGCAAAGGAGAATCGAGGTCTTGATCGTGCCGATGGGCAGATACGAACCGTCTGTGTGCAATGCCACGCTTGACGTACTGTTGAAGACATCATGCACGCCTGTGGTCAAGCCACCGATCTGGTTCATGCCTGACGGCGACATGCCTTCCGTGTGCAGGCGACGATTGAAGTCAGACTGATACATCGGGCCAAGACAATAGCGCGCCGACATCTGCTTGAAATCGGATGCATCGAATCGCCATTGGTCCCTGACTATCGCGAATCCATATCTGCCAACGTCATGCATGACTGCTGTGACATCGTCCGCATCAAGCACCTGTGCAGACCAACCGCTGAAACGACTTTGCATACCACTTCTCTGATGAGGATTAAGGTTGGCGCGTGACGCCCCGAGGAGAGGTCTAGGCTTCAGGTTTTCACTAAGAGCGGCTAACAAAACTACTGCGCAGCCGCCGGACGTGCGCGGCCGGTGCTCGGAATCGGCATGTACCACTTGTACACCGCGGTTCTGAGCGCGCCGTCCACACCCTCCTGACGACTGCTCGCTACGTTTTGTTAGCCGCTCTAAGGCACGGCGCGATTGCCCGCCGACTTTATATCTATTAAATTTACATATTTTCTATATGATGGGGCCTTGTGCTTTCTCGAAGGGCAGACACGTCCTGCGTCTGGATCGAGACATTATTGCTCAACAGGTTCTCTTATGTCCTCGGCGAGATACCGCCGAAATCTGTCTTGAGCGCGCGTTTGTCGATGTCGATGACGTCCATGAAACGCTCGCCATTATCTATGCAAAGAATTTGGCCGACCGTGATGACGTAATCATTCTAAAAATGCACGCGAGTCTGCCCATAAACTTGACCGAAGATGCTGGTCCCACTCAAGGTCCGAGTGCAACACTCTGGCACTGACTGCAAGGCCCCGGGATTCCGGGGCGGTTCGCCACATGATTGACGTAGAGGCGATTCCGGAGCCGTACAAGATTGAACTGGGATCGGCGGTGTGTTTTGTTCTAGTGCGTCCAGCAGCCGAGCATAATCGTCCCCACGGTTGGTAGAGAGCTCTACGCCGCCGACCTTGATGGTGTAGGGCGGGCTTCGTTCCCTTGCAAGGCAGCCAGAGCCTGGCTCAGCAAATCATTCCGCATGCCCGCTCCCTGCAGCATCTGATCGAATGCTTCCGAGAGTGCCACGGCAACGCGTGCTATCACCAAGGAACAAGCGAACTGGACGGAGAAGATAGCGCGAGCCGATGACGCTCTGTAGGTCGGTCGGGACGAATGAAGCGCACATGTAGCCCAGCTGGGCGGCGCAAAAAATAAGGCTTCGGCACGGGGTTTGATACCTAACGCAGGCTCAAGCTGAACGGGTTCACCCCCGTTTTCACGGACACTTACAAGAAGGCCGATTCAGGCCATGAGGAGTGTTCATGTCACAGCGTAGGAAGTTCAGTGCCGAGTTCAAGCGCGGAGCGGTTGAGCCGGCGAGCCAGCCCGGTGTCAGCTGCGCCCAGGTGGCCCGGGAGCTGGGAATTCGCGACACGTTGCTGACCCGTTGGAAGCGCGAGGCACAGAATCTGCGGGCGGCCGCTTTCGCCGGCACCGGGACGCCACGGGACGAAGAGTTGGCTCGACTCAAGCGCGAGTTGGCGCGGGTGACGAAGGAACGTGATGTTTTGCGAGAAGCGGCGACGTTCTTTGCAAAGGGATCATCCTGAAGTATCAGGTGATCGAACGTTGCCGCGATGAGTTTCCGATTCGGCTGATGTGCCGGTGCCTGAAGGTATTCGGCCAGCGGCTATTACGCGTGGAGTAAGCGTCCTGCCAGTCCCCAAAAGGTCGACAATGAGCGCCTGGTCGTACGGATGCGCGAACTACACGAAGACAGCCGCGGTACGTTGGGGGCTGGCCGCATGCGCGAAGACCTGGCTGAGGAGGGCGAGACTGCTAGCCTGAACCCAGTGGCGCGCCTGATGGCAGCCAACGGCCTGCAGGGCTGGCCCCGGCGCAAGCGTGGCGGGCCACGTGCAGGTCCGGCGTGACGCCACCAGGGGTGACTAACCTGCTTGAGCGCGATTTTGTCGCGCTGGAGCAGGAAACCAAGTGGGTCACCGACATCACCGAGATCAAGACCCAGCAGGGCAAGCTGTCTCTGTGCATCGTGCTGGATCTTGACGACCAGCGCATTGTGGGCTGGTCAACGCACGCTCGGCAGGACCGTCAGATGGTGATCCGGGCTGTGCAGATGGCGGTGTGGCAGCGGCAAGGAAGTGATGCGGTGATCCTGCATTCGGATCGTGGCAGTCAGTTTCGCAGCGGTGACTACCAGGAGTATCTCGCGGCGCGGCTAGCGGACTGATTTGTTCGATGAGCGCAGTGGGGCATTGCGGTGACAGCGCTGCCTGCGAAGGCTTCTTTGGGCTGTGCTCAAGCGCGAGCGGATCTATCGAACGAGCTACCCCACACTGGATGCCGCACGAGCGGATGTGTTTGACTACATCGAGCGACTCCACAACCCCAGGATGCGGCGAAGGGTCGCCAAGCAGGATCAGAAGGTTGCAGCTCTTTTAGAACCGTCCGTGATTTCGGGGTAGAGCCCGTTAAATCGGGTTTGAACCCCACCCTGACCTTCGTCAAGTATAAGAGATGGAGACATCCATCCCAGCAATGCGGACCAGGTCGGTGCTATCTAGCTGTTGGCTTGAACCCGCCACCTTTCGCTTGATTACGAGGAGAACTGATGATGTGCATGTCCATGCGTCAATATGCTGCCTGCGTTGCGCTGCTCGGAAGTTGCGTATCGCTCGCCCAGGCCGCGCCAACCTGCAACAACCCGGTAGGCCAATGGAAAAACCAGCTGGGTTCCACACTCACGATCACCGCCGTACAGACCTCCGGGCAGCTCTCGGGCACGTACATCTCGCCTTCCGGCACCACTGGTGCGGTGTATCCGCTAGTCGGCTGGTTTGCTAACCCGGTTGCCGGGTCGACGGCATCGAGCAAACTGCCTGCCATCACTTTTTCGGTGCAGTGGGGTAATTACGGCAGCATGACTGCCTGGACCGGCACCTGTGATGCGTCTGGCGGCGTACCGGCCATCACCACAGTCTGGCACTTGGCGCGGACCGGTTCCCAGTATTCGTGGGACCACATGCTCACCAACAGCGATGTTTTCGTTCCCAAATGAAAGTGCTCGCCTACGCAGCCAGCGCCACTTTGGATTGCTCCCGCCGCTTCCAGAGGGCATAGCTGGTGCCGCCTGCTCTTCAACCAAAGGAAATGCTCATGTTGCGATTGAACGGGTTACGTGGGGTGCTACGGATTGACCCAACCCCACAAAACTGAGCCATCGTAAAGTAGTGATACGCCCAGGCTTTCCTAGACATC
>NZ_JFAQ01000047.1 GCF_001304695.1 Xanthomonas axonopodis | reverse complement strand
CGCCCTTAAGCAGCGCGGCATCACTGCGCGGATTGCACGCAAGGGCATCGAACGCAACGACCAACTGGGCCAGCACCGCTGGGTCGTCGAGCGCACGCACGCTTGGTTTGCCGGCATGGGCAAGCTGCGTATCCGCTTCGAACGCCGCATCGATATCCACTTGGCGTTGCTCTCGCTCGCATGCTCCATCATCTGCTTACGCATGCTTCCTGGGTTTTGTTAGCCGCTCTAAGCCACCGGCGAAATAGCAGGAACTACTACCGTCTGCATCGGACAACGACGCAGACGGTAGCATTACAGCTCGACGCAATAACTAATCAGGCCGCCTTATCCAGCGTAGCCATATCGATCACAAAGCGGTACTTCACGTCGCTCTTGAGCATGCGCTCGTAGGCAGTGTTGATTTCGTCGGCGCGGATGGTTTCGATGTCCGAAACGATGTTGTGCTTGGCGCAGAAATCCAGCATTTCCTGGGTCTGGCGGATACCGCCGATCAGCGAGCCGGCCAGGGTGCGGCGCTTCATCACCAGGTTGAACACCGCCGGCGACGGGTGCGACTCCTCCGGCACGCCGACCAGCACCATCGCGCCGTCGCGCTTGAGCGCATTGAGGAACGGGTCCAGGTTATGCGGGGCGGCCACGGTGTTGAGGATGAAGTCCAGGGTGTTGGCCTGCGCCGCCATCTGCGCCTCATCCTTGGAGATCACCACCTCGCTGGCGCCCAGACGCATGGCGTCGGCGCGCTTGCTTTCGGAGGTGGTGAACAGCACCACCCTGGCACCCATCGCCTTGGCGATCTTCACCGCCATGTGGCCCAGGCCGCCGAGGCCGACCACGCCCACCTTCTGGCCCGGACCCACCTTCCAGTATGCCAGCGGCGAATAGGTGGTGATGCCGGCGCACAGCAGCGGCGCCACCGCGGCCAGGTTGTCGCTGTGGGTGATGCGCAGCACGTACTTCTGGTCGACCACGATATGGTCCGAATAGCCGCCGTAGGTGTTCTCGCCACCGCCGAACATCGGCCCGTTATAGGTGCCGGTGAAGCCCTGTTCGCAATACTGTTCTTCGCCTTCCTGGCAGGAGGCGCAGCTGCGGCAGCTGTCGACCATGCAACCGACACCGGCCAGGTCGCCGACCTTGAAGCCGGTGACCGCGTCGCCCACCGCCGTAACGCGGCCGACGATTTCGTGGCCCGGCACCGAGGGGTAGCGCGTGTTGTGCCATTCGTTGCGTGCGGTATGCAGGTCCGAGTGACACACGCCGCAGTAGGCGATCTCGATCTGCACGTCGTCGGGGCCGGGCGCGCGGCGTTCGAACACGAACGGGGCAAGTGGTTGATCGGCGGCCTGGGCAGCGTAGGCGTGGGCTGTGCTCATGGGAAAACTCCGGGGTGTTGCGTCATCGGCAAGGTGCGCCAACAACAGACGGAAAGGATCGATAGCTTAAAACGCGCGAAGGTCGCACTCCTGCGACAGTGCGTCTTACCTGGTCTCTTGCGACGCTACCACCGCGGCATGATGCGGCTGGCGCTTGTTCGCAGGCGATCAAATCCGCACGTGGCGCATGAATGGCGAGCTAACGTGCGAGCTTCTAGGCTCACGCAGCAGCTGATCGCCCTGCACCATCTCTACCGGCCGTGCCCTCCCCCTGCGGCCGCCCACGTCGATGCCGAAGGAGACTTCCATGTTCCGCACTCCCCCGCACTTCCCGCGCTTGCGCACCGCCGCGCTCGCTTTGACCTTGCTCGCTGCTAGTCCGTTAATCCAGGCCAAGGAGCCGGCTGGCCCGAAGAAGGAAACCGCCGGCCTGAAATATGTCGGCGTCAATCTATCCGGCGCCGAGTTCAACTCGCGCAAGAAGCCTGGCACCTTGTTCAAGGACTACACCTATCCTGCCGCGTCGGATTTCAGCTATTTCGCCGGCAAGGGCATGAATACGGTGCGCCTGCCTTTTTTATGGGAGCGCGTGCAGCCAGAGCTCAACGGCGATCTGGACAAGGCCCAGATCGGGCTGATCAAGAAATCGCTGGAGGCGGCGAAGGCCAACAAGCAGTTCCTGATCCTGGATCTGCATAACTACGCCACGTACAACGGCAAGCGCATCGGGACCAATGAAGTCCCCCCCGCCGCACTGGCCGATCTGTGGCGCCGGCTGGCGCTGGAGTTCAAGGACGACAAGGCGGTGATCTTCGGGTTGATGAACGAGCCCAATGGCATCTCCGCACCCGATTGGGCCAATGCCGCGCAGGGGGCGATCAACGCAATCCGCAAGACCGGCGCGAAGAATCTGATCCTGGTGCCGGGCACCGCCTACACCGGCGCGCACAGCTGGCGCAGCACCAGCTACGGGGTCTCCAACGCAAAGGCGCTGGAAATCCTCAGGGACCCGGGCAACAACCTGGCCTTCGAAGCGCACCAATACCTGGATAAGGACTACAGCGGCACCAAGCCAGTGTGCACCAGCGACTCGGTAGGCCAAGAAAAGCTGCAGGACTTCACCTCGTGGTTGCGCGAGAACAAGCAGAAAGGCTTTCTTGGCGAATTCGCCACGGCCAGCAATCCCGTCTGCGACAAGGCGCTGGAAGGCATGCTGACCTACATGGAAAAGAACGGCGACGTGTGGCTGGGCTGGACCTGGTGGGCTGCGGGTCACTGGTGGAAGCCGGACTATCCCTTCAACATACAGCCGGGCAAGGACGGCAGCGACAAGCCGCAGATGGCGATCCTGAGCAAGTACGCAAGCCGCGCCGGCAAGTAAGCAGCGGCGCAGGTATAGGGGTGTCGCAACCAGTGTTGCGGCCACTTTTTTGTGTCCATTGCCGTGCACCGCTTGGGGCAGCCTGCTTTGGAGAAGAGCAGGCCGCTGCTCGCTCGCCAGGCGGCGCAGAAGGCAGTGGCATTCCTGCGCCAGCTCAAGCGCCGCGTGTTGCCGATGCGCGCTCGTCGATGGCGTGCAACGGCCAGCTATCGAGCGCTTGCCATATCTCCCATGTGCTTGTGCAAACTGCAGTGAAACGCTGCCGTCTTGGCAACGCGCTGGTGCGATGCGCTCGCGCCACGATGCGTGGATGCCGCGCAAGCGGTCCCATCCAATACGCGCTATCGCATCTGCGAACGCACTACGTCTTCGCACTGCCTACCGCCGTCGTAGCAGGTCATGGTGTGTGCCACGCGTATGAAGCGTGTGCAAATGGTGCAGTACGTTCGGGCCATGCGTGCGCGCTCTAACACAAGAACTGCGTGTCACTGCACAGCTTGGCCGATTGATCCCTCCCAACCGTAGTTTGTGCGGGAGTATACGCCTAGTCTGGTGACGGACGCGTTGCTGTCTTACCTCGAACGAGCCCATGTCCATCTCAGCACGTCGTCCTTGCACACGTCTTTCGCACGCAGAAGTCTCAGGAGTTCCCCCATGAAATCCCCTACCACGCGTACGCGCCGGCCGCGTTGCCGCGCGCTGTCTCTCCTATTGCTTGCCGCCATGCCCCTCGCGCAGGCGCAAAGCACCACCGGCATGAAATATGCAGGCGTCAATCTTTCCGGCGCCGAATTCGAATCCTCGCAAATACCCGGCCGGCTCAACATCGACTATCGCTATCCGGCGGCCGATGAATACACTTATTTCGCAGGCAAGCGCATGAACACCGTTCGCTTGCCGATCCTGTGGGAACGGCTGCAGCCAAAGGCGGGTGGCGAGCTGGACCCGGCGCAGCTGGCGTTGATCCAGCAGGCGGTCGCCAACGCCAGGGCGGCCAACATGCACGTGATCGTGGATGTGCACAACTACGCCAAGCATTACGGCCATACCATCGGCAGCACGGAAGTGCCGATCAGCACCTTCAACGATCTGTGGCGCCGGCTGGCGATCGCCTTCAAGAACGACAACGCCGTGATCTTCGGACTGATGAATGAGCCTTACGGCATCAATCCGCAAGCATGGGCGACGGCCGCGCAGGCGTCGATCGACACCATTCGTAAGACCGGCGCCACCAACCTGATTCTGGTGCCGGGTGCGTTATGGACGGGCGCGCATAGCTGGTACTCCACGGTGGACGGGCAATCCAATGCAGTGGCGATGGCATCCATTCGCGACCCGCTCGATCGGTATGCCATCGAAGCGCATCAATACCTGGATGCCGATTCCAGCGGCACCAGCGGCGGTTGCGTCAGCGCCACGGTCGGGGTCGAGCGCCTGCGCAGCTTTACCGAATGGCTGCGCCTGAACAAAAAGCGCGGTTTTCTTGCTGAATTCGGCACCGGCAACACGGTCACCTGCAATCTCGCGCTCAACGGCATGCTTCGCTACATGGAATCCAACAGCGATGCGTGGATGGGCTGGACCTACTGGGCGGCAGGCGCATGGGTGAACAGGGCGTATCCGTTCAACGTGCAACCGGATGCGCAGGGGCGCGACAAGCCGCAGATGTCAATATTGGGCCCGCATGCGCGCCGGATTACCGATTAAGCGCGACCAACGCACGTAGCGAGTAGTCGTCAGGCAGGCGCGGATAGCGCGCAAACCACAACGCAGGTGGTCCACACCAAACGCCCGCCGCGCCCTCCTGACGCTTGCACGCCGGTGCTTTAGCTGCTGTCGCAACGACAGCGCTAGTCGAGGCGCGCGCTGGCGCAGCAGGCATCGTCACCACACACATCACGCTTCTATCCGGTACCGAGCACGCGCGTTCTACCGGGCTGAGCCTTACCGCGATTGGCCGCTCTCCTCGTCTTTTCTCGGAAAGATCGAGGCGGCCTATGTCCGTACCTCGGTGGCGGTTTCAATGCGGCATAACGTCATGGACATGACGTCAAGCAGCTGACGGCAGACGCTTCCATACGACGCAAAATCGACAGCATGGAAGAACGCATGCCGCACTTACGCAAACATCGTGCGATATCACGCGCTTTTGTGCGGCCTATCAATCTCAGCAACGCGCCTTGCAGAGTGTGACTGCGATGCAGTTCGCATATTGGCGCTGGACGACCACGCGCAGAAATTGGGCATGGCTGATGCATTGACTCAGACCGATGCAGCGCATCGCGCGCAACGCGCAAGCACTTATCTGCATCTTCCCGCCATCGAAGGAGTTGTGTCATGTCTGATGCATGTTTCTCGCTGCGCACGCTACTACGCTATACGCTGCTTTTCATCCTGTTTGGCAGCCTGCCGCAGGCCCACGCGCAGACGCGCGCGCTCACCTATGCCGGCGTCAATCTATCTGGTGCCGAGTTTGCATCTTCCGAAAAACCCGGTGTCCTCAACAAAGACTATATGTACGCGGCGGCCAGCGATTACACCTATTTCGCTGGCGTGGGCATGAATACCATTCGCCTGCCGATCCTGTGGGAACGGCTGCAGCCCGCCGCGAGAGGCGAGCTGGATCCGGCCCAGCTGGCGTTGCTGCAACAAGCGGTGGCACGCGCCAAAGCAGCCGGCATGTATCTGGTCATCGATATCCATAACTACGCCAAGTATTACGGCTACAAGATCGGCAGCCCGGAAGTACCGGTGGCCACGTTCACCGATCTATGGCGTCGTCTCGCACTGGCGTTCAACAGCGACAACGCGGTGATATTCGGGCTGATGAATGAGCCCAACAATATTTCGGCCAGCGCATGGGCCGGCGCAGCGCAGGCCGCCATCGATGCGATCCGCAGAACCGGTGCCAAGAACCTGATTCTGGTGCCCGGCGCATTGTGGACCGGTGCGCACAGTTGGTATTCCCCCACAACCGATGGCTACTCCAACGCCACCGCGCTGGCCTCCATCGACGACCCGCTCAATCGCTACGCCTTCGAAGTGCATCAATATCTGGACGCCGATTCCAGCGGCACCAGCCGTACCTGTGCAAGCAGCACCATTGGCGCCGAGCGTCTGCGCAATTTCACCCAGTGGCTGCGCACCAACCGCAAGCGCGGCTTTCTTGCCGAATTCGGCAGCGCCGACAATGCGGTGTGCAACCAGGCGCTGCAAGGCATGTTGAAGCACATGAAAACCAACGCAGATGTCTACCTGGGCTGGACCTGGTGGGCGGCCGGTTCGTGGTTCAGCACTACCTATTCGTACAACGTGTATCCCAATAAGGACGGTACCGACAAGCCGCAGATGAGGGTACTGTCGCCACAGGCTAAACGCGCCACGCGTGCATCGGTTGCTGCTGGCGCGGCGCGCACCTCTACTGCATCGACCTTGGCAAAAAGCACATCCGCTGCACGCATGACACGCTGATGCCAAACAAGCCGCCGCAAGGCGGCTTTTTTTTTTAAAAACGCACGCAGCGCACGTGGGCGCACGGCGTTGGTAGCGTGATGCATAAGCAGATTGCTGCGATTGCCATCGTGGATGAACACGTCGATGCGTGCTCAACCGCAACATCCGCTTCGATGTAAACATCGCGTGCATCGCAGGTGAGTGAGAGCCTGGGCGTTTCAGCTAACCGAACTTTCGTTGCGGCCGCTTGCACGTTTTCACCTGATGGCGATCGGCCGCCCTCCAGCATGAGCGCACTTCACTGCAGGAGTATTCCCATGACACAGCGATTGATGAAGACCGCACTGATCGGCGCGCTTGCCTTGGTGTCGCAGGGTGCGTGGGCACAGGCCGCCGACAAGCTGGCCAAGGCGCTTACCTCCGTCGAGGTCACCAGCATGCTCACCGCAAAGGGCTACACCAAGGTGCACGACGTCAAGTTCGAGCATGGCGTCTGGACCGCGGACGCGCGTAGCGGCGACGGCAAGGATGTGGACGTGCACATCGATCCGGTGACCGGCCGCGTCTATGGCGACCAGACCACCTCCAAGCTCAGCGAAGCCGACGTGCGCGCATCGCTCTCCACCGGCGGCTATGCCGATGTGCACGACCTCAAGTTTAAGGATGGCCTGTGGAGCGCCGATGCCAAGCGCAACGGGCAAAAGGTCGAGCTGCACGTGGATCCGGAAGATGGCCACGTGGTGAGCATGGATAACGACTGATTGCGCGTGCGTCGCTTTCGCCTGCCGGGTGGGTAGGGCAGGTTGCGTCGCAAAAGATGTGCCTTCGTGGCACGATTACGTTGCCACTATTCGCTGACGCATGACGTCAGTGCAGCAGTCGCTGATAGCGCAAGATCGCAGCGCCGCGCGGTTGACTGGCGATTGGATAGACGCCCCACATGACGCGACAACGCAAAAGGCCTCCGATGGGGGGCCTTTTGCGTTACAGATGGTTGTCAGCAATGGCGGCCGAGCTAGGGAAGCTCTGAACAAAGAGCCTGATCTGCGACAATCGATGAAGAACCAGAGCGGACGATTTCGATGCAGCTGAGCTTTGGCGATGGGGAGTACAACGGCAAGCGCAAGCG
>NZ_JFAQ01000046.1 GCF_001304695.1 Xanthomonas axonopodis | reverse complement strand
TCGGAAATCGGAAATCGGAAAAGCGTATCGCGGTTGCGGTCGCTTTGACTGCGGTTGGAGTTTGCAATTGGGCGGCGCGCGAGCGTCGCTTTTTGTGTGTTTGTGCGCAGCACTCTTGCCCGAAGGTTGGCTGCGCATCATCCGCCGCTGTCTGGTCGACGCAACTAGCGGCAGCACGCTGCCCGCGCAGCCATGCGATTTGCGAGCAGCGTCCTGGTTCGCTTGCTTGAGACTGATAGTGCGGCGCTTGCGGCATGCGGTGGGAACAGGCTCGTCTGCAGCGGCCGTTACGTTCTTCCCCTCCGATTGTCTCAACCGCAACGCTTGCTCGCTGCACCAGGCCTGCTGCGCCTGCCTGGCGGCCCTTGCCAGTGCCTTGGATTCGCAACATCCACGCATTGCGATCAGCCGGCGGCGCCCTCATCTCGTCAGTGCCGCTTGCCGTGTTGGCAAGCCGTATTCGTCAGGAGACTGCCATGACTTCGCAACCCCACAGCGGCTTGCCGCCATCCATTCTGGTATCCAGCCACGACCTTGCCCGGCTCGAGGCATTGCTCGATTCGCCAACCTTCAACAAGCATCCTGCCGCCACTGCGCTGAGCGACGAACTGGGCCGCGCCCGCGTGCTGCCGCCCGACCAGATTCCCGGCGATGTTGTCACCATGCACTCACGTATCGAATGCGAAGACCAGCTGCATGGCGAACGGCATACGCTCACCCTTGTGTATCCGCATGAGGCCGATGTGCAGCTCGGCCGCATCTCGGTGCTTGCGCCGGTCGGCAGCGCGCTGCTTGGCCTGTCGGTTGGCCAGAGCATCGATTGGCGCACGCCGGACGGGCGCGACCTGCGTCTGCGCGTGACTGCCGTGCACGACCAACCCGCAGCGGCGGGCGACTTCCGGCGCGCAGCGCGCTAACGTAGCGCGCTGCGTCCTATCCCCGACCCGTTCCACGATTCGAGTGAACCCGCATGACTGCATCCCCCTCCAAGCTGGCCCAGCTGCGTGAGCTGTCCGTCGTCGTTGCCGATACCGGCGACTACGACGCCATCAAGCGCCTGCAGCCGGTCGACTGCACCACCAATCCCACCCTGGTCAAAAAGGCCCTGGATCTGCCGGTCTATGTCGACCTGCTCGATCGCGAACTGGCCTGGGGCCGCGAACATGGCGGCGACGATCGCACCGCCACCGTCAACGAAGTGGCCGACCGGCTCACCATCGGCGTGGGCGTCAAGCTGTCCGCGCTGGTCCCGGGCCGGGTCTCCACCGAGGTGGATGCCGACCTGGCGTACGACACGCAGTCCACCATCGCCAAGGCGCGCAAGTTCGTTGCGATGTACGCCGAGCGCGGTGTGTCCAAGGACAAGATCCTGATCAAGATCGCCGCGACCTGGGAAGGCATCGAAGCCGCGCGCCAGCTGCAGCGGGACGGCATCGACTGCAACCTGACATTGATCTTCAACCGCGTGCAGGCACTGGCCTGCGCCGAAGCCGGCGTATTCCTGATCTCGCCGTTCGTGGGCCGCATCCTGGACTACTACGTGGCGAAGGGGCAGACCCCGGCCAGCATCGACGAAGACCCGGGCGTGGTATTCGTGCGCACCGTCTACAACGCGTTCAAGCAACGCGGCTCGTCCACCGTGGTCATGGGCGCGTCGTTCCGCTCCACCGCGCAGATCGAAGCGTTGGCAGGTTGCGACCGCCTGACCATTTCGCCGGACCTGCTGGAAAAGCTCGACGCCGAGTACGGCGAGTTGCCGCGCAAGCTCTCCCCGGCCAAGGCCGACAATGCCCAATTCACCCCGATCGACAGCGATAGCTTCGCATCGGGCCTGGCCGCCGACCCGATGGCCACCGAGAAGCTGGCCGGAGGCATCGACACGTTCGCCAAGGACTTGCACGCACTGCGCAAGACCATCGCCGACAAACTCGCTGGCTGATAACGCAGCGCGGCCGTTCTGCACACGACGCCTGCAGCTTCTTGGCTGCGGGCGTTGTCGTTTTTGGAGTTTGGTTCAGATGGGGACATCTACGTCTGCACGACAGACAGAAGACCCCGCGGCCCAGCATGGTCGCACCTGCACCGGGCACCGACTGGAACCAAATGCCCTGCCCTCCACATATCGCTTACATCCGCGGCGCACGCACTGCCTAGAATCCGGATTCCCTCAACTGGCGTAACGGACGATGGCAAACATTGCAGTGGCGATGGCCGACGGCGTGGCCGATTGGGAAATCGGCGTGGTGCTGCCGGCAGCACGCGAATGGTTCGGCGACCAGGTCGCCATTGCCAGCATCGACGGGCAGCCGCTGCAGTCCATCGGCGGCCTGCGCATCACGCCGGAATATGCGCTGTCCGATCTGGCGCCGCTTGAGATCCTGCGCGGCAGCGAACGCTGGCAAGCCGGCGAAATTCCTGGGCTGAGCGGCCTGCTGGTCGAACGCGTGCAGCAGCAGCGCCCGGTCGCGGCGATTTGCGGCGCCACCCTCGCCTTGGCCTATGCCGGCCTGCTCGATGAGCGCGCGCACACCAGCAACGCGCTGGCATTCTTGCAGGAGCACGTGGTGCCGTACGCAGGCGCTGCGCACTATCGCCACGAAAAGGTCGTCAGCGCCGACGGCGTCATCACTGCCCCTGGCACCAGCCCGGTGGGTTTCGCATTGGCGTGCATGCGGCAATTGCATCCAGAGCGCACCGACACGCTTGCCCAGTTGCGCGGCATGTTTGCCGGAGAGTTCGTTTAATCCAACCGATTGAGGTCGGCATGGTTGGTGCGCTGCATTCCGATACGGCGAACCGGTTCTTTGCGCACCGTAGCTATTTGCTTCTAATGATGGCGCAACGAGCGGACACGTCGGGTACGCAACCGGTGTTACGCATCGCGTGCCGCAGCAGCTCGCAAATGCCGAGTTGCGGCACAGCTTCACCGCGCCGGTTCGCCTATAAATGCACCGCGCCATCGCCGGCATGCCTGGCGAGAACGCCGCCCAAAAAAAGATGGCCGCGCCGTCTCCGACGCAGCCATTTAAGTTGCCTAGCACGCACTCCCATGCAGTGCCTGATCGTGATGACGCTGCCGGTCACTGTCGGCCCTCGGCACGCTGCCACGATCATGTGGATGACAGCGTTTCAATCCGGCCCGACTTTCCGTCAGGCATCCAGCCCGATCGGGCAGCTCACTCCCGTACCGCCGAGCCCGCAATAACCATTGGGGTGCTTGGCGAGATATTGCTGGTGATCGTCTTCGGCGTAGTAGAACGTGGGCGCAGGGAAACGGATCTCCGTGGTGATTTCGCCGTACCCGGCTGCGGTCAGTTGTTGCTGATACGCATCGCGGCTGGCGAGCGCAGCGTCGTATTGCGCCTGCGTGGTGCAGTAAATCGCCGAACGGTATTGCGTCCCCACATCGTTACCTTGCTGCATGCCCTGGGTGGGGTCGTGGCTTTCCCAAAAGGTGCGCAGCAATTGTGCGAACGACACCGCTTGTTCGTCGAACACCACCAGCACCGCTTCGGTATGGCCGGTCTGCCCGGAACACACTTCCGAATAAGTCGCGTTCGGCGTCTGCCCGCCGGCGTAACCCACTGCTGTGGTGTAGACCCCTGGCACGTTCCAGAACTTGCGTTCCGCGCCCCAGAAGCAGCCGAGCCCGAATTGCACCTGGGCCAGACCGGTGAATTCCCCGCGCAACGGATGGCCGTTGACCAGGTGCGTGTTATGCAGCGGCAGCGCTTGCTCGCGCCCGGGTAGTGCCTCGCCCGGGCGTGGCATACGTTGTTTGAAGGCGCCGATTCCCAGCATGGTGCAACTCCGCAATCGTGAGGATTGCCTGCTGGATGGCGCCGGCCAGAGCCACTTTCAAGCCTGCCCGGCCAGCGCCTGTCGCCCGCGCCGCATTACTTGGCCTTGGCAACTGCCGCGCGCGTGTCCACTTCCGGCATCGCCGAGCTGTGGTGGTTGATGATCAGCCACTTGCCGTCGCGCTTTTCGTACACGAAGGTGTAGCGGGCCTGCACGTTGCTCTTCTTGCCGGCCTTGTCGGTCAAGGTGAAGGTGTACACGCCGGCATCCACGGCGCTGTCGTCATCGAGCACGCGCACGGTGCGGTAATTGACCACGCCCTGCGGCTTCTTGGTCAGGAACATCTCGAAGTCATTTTCGATCTGCTCGCGCGAGGCGCGCACTTCGTTGGAGACCGTCGGCAGCAACACGCTGTCCGGTGCGTACAGGTCGGCCACCTTGTGCGGGTTGCCGGTGGCCAGCGCCGCGTTCCAGGTGTCGAACAGCGCAGCGACTTCGCGCTCTTCGCCGCCGGCCGGCAGCTTGGCCTTGTCGGTGTAATGCATCACGCCGCCAGCCAGCGCCGGGGTGACTGCCACCGCCAGAACCAGAGAGAAGAGGGTGCGACGCATGGGAAATCTCCGTGTGATTGATGGGGTGCCTCAGCAGGCAGGGCCAGTATCGAAATCAAACGACCCCAACAATTCTGCCGAGTGGCATATACTCAAATATGCTGATCGGCCTAGAGCGAGCCTTTGGAAACCCCCACCAATGCTGGTGATTGGCGCCTGACCTTGCGCCGCGAGGCCTCCGATAGCGCGCGTTGGCAGGCGCTTGGGGAAGCTGCCGTTGCACTGCGCCAGGTGCAGAGCCCCGAGCAGGCCTGCGATGCGGTCCTTGGGCGGGTGCTGCTGTTGCTTGGCCTGGAACATGGCGCGGTACTGGCGCAGCGCGGCCCGCGCGCGCAAGTGTTGGCCAGCCGCGGCCGTGCATTGCCGCCCGGGGCCAGCGCCGCTGGCGATGGCCATGAAGCGGCCTGGTGGATGCCACCGCGCCCGTCCGATATCCGCGAAGCCAGGGTGCCGATCCACGCGCTGGGCACCACGCACGGCATGCTCTGCGTGGCCTGGAACGAAGGCCGCCCGCCCCCCGGCAATGACGATGTGCAGGCGCTGCAGCCGTTCGCGCTGCTGCTGCCGGCCATGGTGGCAGAACCGGCCAAACCGGTTGCCACGCGGCGGCGCAAACCGCTGCAGGACGATCGTCTGGCCGCGCTGAGCAAGCGCGAAAAACAGGTGTTGTCGTTGCTCCCGCGCGGACTCACTAACGCGACCCTCGCAGCTGAACTGGGCATTTCTCCCGGCACGGTCAAAGTGCACGTGGAGCGAATCCTGCAGAAACTTGAGGTAAAAGATCGCACCCAGGCCGCGGTGTACGCGGTCCAATCCGGACTTGCGTTATGAATGCAGTGGCGGTGCGTTGGAACGATTGGCCGATCACCCGCAAAAGCCTGGCGGTCGTCACCTTGCCATTGCTGTTGCTGGCCGTTGCATTGATGGCCATCTACACAGCGTGGAGCGGCAGAACATCGCCGCCGAAAACGACGTGCGGCAGACCCTGGAAGTGCTCAGCGATCTGTATGAAGCACACGCACTGTTGGCCGAAACCGCCGCCGGCGTGCGCGGCTATCGGCTGGTGCGGCGCGATGAATTTCTGACGCCGTATCGCGATGCCGAGCCTCGGCTGCAGCGCGTGGCCGACCGTCTTTCGCAACGTATCACCGACCCCAGCCAAGCGCGGGGTTTTGCGCGCATCAAGCCATTTTTTGCCGAAAAAATGCAGAGTTGGCGCCGATTGCTGGCACCGGATCTGAGCCGCGAAGAAGAGATCCGGCAACTATGGGACGGCAAGTACAAACTCGACATCCTGCGTGCGGAGCTGCGCGAGTTGCGAAATTACGAAACCGCGCAATTGCAGGTGCGTACCGCCAAGGCGCAGGGGCTGCGCCAGCGCAACCTCATCATTACCTTGAGTGCGGCGATGCTCGGCGGGCTGGGCGCGGTATTTGCGGTGGCATGGTTCGCCTCGGCATTGTCCGGGCGCCTGCGCACCCTGGCCGCCAATGCCGACCGGCTGGGCGAAGGCCTGCCGCTGGCACCGCAACCGCGTGCCGGCGACGAGCTGGGCCAGGTCGGGCAGCGTCTGGCGCAAGCCAGCGAACTGTTGGCCGCACGCGCAGCCGAAGCGCAGCTGGCGCGGCGCGAAGCGGAGACCGCCAACCGCGCAAGAACCGAATTTCTCTCGCGCAGCAGCCATGAACTGCGAACTCCGCTCAATGCAATCCTCGGCTATGCGCAGGTGCTGGAAATGGATCTGCCCGAGCCGGGTCATCGGCGGCACCTGCAGCACGTTCTGGGTGCCGGCAGGCACTTGCTCGGGCTGATCACCGAGCTGCTGGACATCGCGCGTATCGAAGCCGATCAACTCGATCTGAGCCCGGAACCGATCTCGGTACGCGCGGCCGTGCACGAAGCCTTGGGGCTGATCGCACCGGATGCCGACAAGCATGGCATTGCGCTGCAACCCAGCCTCCATCGACGGACCGTGGACGGTGCACGCCGATGCGCAGCGGCTGCGCCAGGTCCTGCTCAATCTGCTGTCGAACGCGGTCAAGTTCAATCGTCCCGGTGGGCAGGTGCAGGTGAGCGCGCAGGCCGATGGCGAGCAGGTGCGCATCACGGTTGCCGACCAGGGCGCGGGGCTGACCCCGGCACAGATCGAACGTCTGTTTACACCGTTCGAGCGGTTGGGCGCCGAGCGCTCTGCGGTGGAAGGCACCGGGCTGGGGTTGGCGCTGAGCAAGCGCTTGATCGAGGCGATGGGTGGGCAGATCGGCGTGGACAGCAGCAGCGATGGCGCGCGGTTCTGGATTTCGCTGCCGCAGGGCGAGCATCAGCACAGCGAACCGGCGCGGCCGCTGGTGCCGCCGAGCAGTGCCGGCATTGGTGTGTGCCGGCTGCTGAGCATCGAAGACAATCCATCGAATCAGGCGTTGATCCGCACGCTCACCGAGCGTCGCCCGCAGTGGCAACTGCTCGAAGCGGCCAGCTTGGCGCAGGCGCGTGCGCTATTGCAGCATGGCGCACCGGATCTGATTCTGCTGGACCTGCACTTGAGCGATGGCAACGGCGAAGAGCTGTTGCGCGAATTGCAGGCGCAGCCGGCGATGGCGGCCATCCCGGTGGTGGTGATCAGTGCCGATGCCACGACCGCCACGCTGGCGCGCGTGGGTAATCAAGGCGTGCGCGCCTATTTGACCAAGACGCTCGATGTGACGGAATTCTTCACTGTGATTGACGGGTTGCTGGCATGACACGCGACGAAATTCTCGGTTCCCGCATCCTCATCGTCGACGACGAGCCGGCCAATGTGCGCTTGCTCGAAGACCTGCTGCAACGCGAAGGTTTCCAGCAAGTGATCGCCACCACCGATCCGCTGCGGGTCATGGGCCTGGTCTCGGCATGTGCGCCGGACCTGATCCTGCTGGATCTGAAGATGCCCGGGCTGGACGGCTATGCGCTGCTGGAACAGCTGGCGCGGCTGTCAGACCCGGGCCAGTTCCTGCCCGTGATCGTGCTCACCGCCGCCCCCAGCCGCAGCGCGCGCCACCGCGCCCTGGGCCTGGGCGTCAAGGACTTCTTGACCAAGCCGCTGGATACCTTCGAAGTCGCACTGCGGGTCTGGAACGTGGCCGAAACCACCGTGCTGTTCAAGCGCCTGCGCGCACTGGCCGCGCCGGATGCAGCGCCGCCGGGGTGGCGTCAGCAGCGTTGATGGACGCGCGTTCGAGCGATTCCCTCGTAGGAGCGCATCCGGGCGCGAAGAGTGTTCCCGGGAATGCCCGCCGCGCCCGGGTGCGCTCCTACGCCAGGCATTGCGCGGGCGCCGAGCTCGTTCAACGCTACAGCGCCCGCGTGACCTGCCCGCACAAGCCGATCTCTGCCAGCACCGCCTGGGCCTGAGCCAACTGCATATCGGCCACGCAGACCTGCAGCACGCCGAAGGCAGGTAGCTCGCCGGCACCGCCCAGCAACGATTCACCGAAGACGAACGCGGTGATGCCGGCATCTTCCAGTGCGTGCTTGGCCAGATGCGCATCGATGAGGTGACTGGCGCGGTAGGCAATCTGCATCTCAGCTGCGCTCTGCACGTTCGCGCTGCGCGTCGTTGCGCCAGTCGCGCAGCGCCGGCAACGCATCCAGCGCTGCCAGATAATCCCCGGCCGCTTCAAACAGCGGCACGCCGTAGCTGGAAAAACGCAGCGCCACCGGCGCATACATCGCATCGACGATGCCGAACTGCCCACACAGGAACTGCCCGGCATGGCCGTGCTCGGCGCGCAGGCTGGCCCACAGCGCCTGGATGCGCGTGATGTCGCGCTCGGCGGCCGCATCCCACTGGGCGGGGCCCGGCGGGCGGGCCAGATTCATCGGCAGTTGGCTGCGCAAGGCCGCAAAGCCCGAATGCATCTCTGCCGCGGCAGCGCGCGCTTGTGCGCGTACGGCCAGGTCGGCCGGCCAGCCGCGGTCGTCCAGCCAGCGCTCGTTGACGTACTCGCAGATCGCCAGCGAATCCCACACATGCAGGGCGTCGTCCCACAGCACCGGCACCTGGCGGGTCGGCGAATACCCGGCAATGCGCGCCTGGAATTCGGGCGTCGCCAGCGGCAGCGCGACTTCCTCGAACGGCACATTGAAGTGTCGCAACAGCAGCCACGGCCGCAACGACCAGGAAGACAAGGTCTTGTCGCCGATGACCAAACGGGGAAGTGGCATGGGCTGGAGCGCTCCAATGGGGTCGGCGCAGCGTACGCGTCGCGGCCGATGCCCGCCAGCCATGCCCGCCGCAAGGCACGCCCTGTCCTGCGGCGCGCGCGCAAGGCAGCGCTTGCGGTCCAACAGCGCCAATGAGGCCAGGCATGACGTGAGAGGGGCCTGGCACCGTGTTTGCTGCGCAATGGGCGTGCCGGTTGGCTGCATCGTGAAGAACCCACGCATCGCCGGCACAGCCTGCGGGGGCTATCCGGCACACAGGCCACCCCCGAAAACACAGCCCCAACGCGGCCACGCAGCTTCGCGCCTACCCCTAACCGGTGCCACCGCCTAAACTTGCGGTTTACCTATTGCTGATGCGCGCATGTCCGAGACCCTAGCCACCGACGCCACCGCCCCGGCGGAGAAGAAAGACTTCATCCGCCAGATCGTCCGCGAGGATCTGGCCAGCGGCAAGCACACGGTCATCCGCACCCGCTTCCCGCCCGAGCCCAACGGCTACCTGCACATCGGCCATGCCAAGGCGATCTGCCTGGATTTCGGACTGGCGGCCGAGTTCGGCGGGCTGTGCAACCTGCGCCTGGACGATACTAACCCGGCCAAGGAAGACCCCGAGTTCGTGGTCGCCATCCAGGACGACGTACGCTGGCTGGGCTATGAGTGGGCGCAACTGCGTCATGCCTCGGATTACTTCGAGGTGTATTACTTCGCCGCGCAGAAGCTGATTCGTGATGGCCAAGCCTTCGTGTGCGACCTGTCCGCAGAACAGGTGCGCGAGTACCGTGGCACGCTGAACGAGCCCGGCCGCAATTCGCCGTTCCGCGAGCGCAGCGTCGAAGAAAACCTGGAGCTGTTCGGCCGCATGCGTGCCGGCGAATTTCCCGACGGCGCGCGCACGCTGCGCGCCAAGATCGACATGGCCAGCGGCAATATCAACCTGCGCGACCCGGCGCTGTACCGCATCAAGCATGTGGAGCACCAGAACACCGGCAATGCGTGGCCGATCTACCCCATGTACGACTTCGCGCATTCGCTCGGCGATGCGGTGGAAGGCATCACCCACTCGCTGTGCACGCTGGAATTTGAAGACCACCGCCCGCTGTACGACTGGTGCGTGGACAAGGTGGACCTGGCCGGCCACCCGGAACTGCTGCAGCCGCTGCTGGACAAGGGCTTGCCGCGCGAAGCGGCCAAGCCGCGTCAGATCGAGTTTTCGCGCCTCAACATCAACTACACGGTGATGAGCAAGCGCAAGCTCACCGCGCTGGTGGAAGAGCAACTGGTGGACGGTTGGGACGACCCGCGCATGTACACCCTGCAGGGCCTGCGCCGCCGTGGCTATACGCCGGCGGCGATGCGGTTGTTCGTCGACCGCGTGGGCATCAGCAAGCAGAACTCGCTGATCGATTTCTCGGTGCTGGAAGGTTGCCTGCGCGAGGATCTGGACGCAGCGGCGCCGCGCCGCATGGCCGTGATCGACCCGCTCAAGCTGGTGCTGACCAACCTGCCGGAAGGCCACACCGAAACGCTGCAGTTTTCCAACCACCCCAAGGACGAAAACTTCGGCACACGCGAGGTGCCGTTCGCGCGCGAGCTGTGGATCGAGCGCGAGGATTTTGCCGAGGTGCCGCCCAAGGGCTGGAAGCGCCTGGTGCCGGGCGGCGAAATCCGCTTGCGCGGCGCAGGCATTGCGCGTGTGGACGAAGTGATCAAGAACGCCGACGGCGAGATCGTCGAACTGCGCGGCTGGCTGGATCCGGAATCGCGACCGGGGATGGAAGGCGCCAACCGCAAGGTCAAGGGCACCATCCACTGGGTCAGCGCCGCGCACGCGGTGGAAGCGGAAATCCGCCTGTACGACCGCCTGTTTTCGGTGGAGAAGCCCGACGACGAATCCGAAGGCAAGACCTACCGCGATTACCTGAACCCCGAGTCCAAGCGCAACCTGCGCGGCTACGTGGAGCCGAGTGCAGCGTTGGCAGCGCCCGAGCAGGCGTTCCAGTTCGAGCGCACCGGTTACTTCGTTGCCGACCGTCGCGACCATAGCGCAGCCATGCCGGTCTTCAATCGCAGCGTGACCTTGCGCGATACCTGGGCCAAGTAACCGCGCAGGGCAGCCAGCGGCGCTCTTGCAAGCAGAGCGTCGCTGCTAGCGAGGTCGGGCGGCTGCGCGACCAAAAGATGCAGCATCTGCGTCATCACGCGCCCTCCCAGCCGCAACGCCAATGCGCAGCAAACTGGCCGCCACGCCGTGGATCGCTCCAGGCCATCACGATCGTGGCGGTCGCGCATGTGCTGCAAGGGCATCCCACTGATTGGGCGACGCCATCGTTCGCATGCGGCACTGTGCATACGAATGATGACATCACCGCGACTGGAACAGCGCTCCGTTGCAACTTGGCGGCGTCGCAGACGTCTGCAGCGTTCGCCTTGATCAACTCCCTGCCGCACGGCACGCTGCGATGCACGCCCTGAGGAACAGCACGATGCGTGATCGCTTGATGGTGGGTGTCGCCTGCGGAATCGGTGCGGGCGCGCTGTGGGGGCTGGTGTTTCTGGCGCCACAATTGCTGGGCGCTTTTACGCCGCTGCAATTAGCGGTGGCGCGGTATCTCTCGTATGGCGCCGTGGCGGCCTTGCTGCTGGCACCACGCGCGCGGCAGACCGTCGCCCGGCTGGGCGCTGCCGAATGGTGGGCGTTGGTGCGCTTGAGCCTGATGGGAAATCTGGTTTATTACGTGCTGCTTGGCAGCGCCGTGCAGTGGGCGGGCAGCGCGGCAACGGCGTTGATCATCGGGCTATTGCCGGTGGTGGTCACCGTGATCGGGACGCGTGCCGCCGGTGCGGTGCAATTGCGACGCCTGGCCGCGCCCTGCGTGCTGTGCGTGATCGGCGTGACATTGGTGGCACTGGACACCGTGCAGGACGACTCCGGCCAGCAGGCCAGCGATCGCCTGACCCGGATCGCCGGCCTGCTGTGCGCGGCGGGCGCACTGGTGTCCTGGTCGGCCTATTCGATCGCCAATGCGCGCTGGTTGCGGCGGCGCCCGGATCTGTCCGGCGGCGACTGGTCGCTGCTCACCGGCGTGGTTACCGGTGCACTGGCGTTGTTGCTGGCGCCAGCGGCCCTGATCGGCAGTGCAGCGCATGCAGCGCTCGAGTGGGCCAGTTTCTGGGGCGTGTCGCTATTGCTGGGCATCCTGGCCTCGATCATCGGCAATGCGCTGTGGAATCGTGCCAGCCGCATGCTGCCGCTGACCCTGGTCGGGCAGATGATCGTGTTCGAGACGGTATTTGCCCTGCTGTACGGCTTCGCATGGGAAATGCGCCTGCCCACGCCACTGGAACTGGCCGCCATCGCCTGCCTGCTGGTCGGCGTGCTGTGGTGCGCAGCACTGCATGCGCAAGCGAAATAACGCCGGCACCTGATGCACGCGGCGGCATAGATTGCAGGCTGTATCAGCCAGCGATGCCGCCATGTGCCTCCCACAACCATGCTTACGCCCACCTGCAAGCACGTTGCGCAGCGCGGTGTTTTCGCTGTCGATCGGCCTGACGGCCTGTTCGCCGCAGCCGCCCGTCTCGAACGCGGCGACTCCGGCCGAGGTGTTCTGTACGCTGCTTCCCGGTCGGCCAGATGACGATCTGCCCAGCGATCGCCGCGACGAAAGCATGCAGCAATTGGACCTTGCCACGCGCTGCCACCGCGCACTGCGCAGACGGCGTTAACTCCACTAACAAAACGGAGCGAGCAGTCTTCAGGCGGGTGCGGGCGGCGCGGAGGAACCAGAGTGTACGCGTGGTACATGCCGATCCCGAGCACCGGCCGCACCCGCCTGGCGGCTGCACAGGAGTTTTGTTAACTGCTCTAAGGCAACGCTGATCAAGTTCCAAAGATGCGAGGATAAGTGCTTCGCAGCGATGGTGGTGCAAGCCGATGAAGCAGCGGACCTTGGCAATGTCAGCTGACCAGGGCAACGGGTTTGAACAGTACCGTCGCCCGACGCGGCGCGATGTGTTCCTGGCACGGATGG
>NZ_JFAQ01000045.1 GCF_001304695.1 Xanthomonas axonopodis | reverse complement strand
CTCGTACACTCCGGTTCCTGTGCGCCGTCAACGCCCACCTGACGACCGCTCGCTACGTTCTGTTAGCCACTCTAAGCGAGGAGTCTCCTTTAGTGGAGGAAAGCCGCCTTCTTCCGGCTTCAAAATAAGCCGTGGCGGCGTCAATAGGGCCTTCTCGTTCTCAAAGATAACCCCATGGCCTTTCCCGCCACGGCGAGTATCCGGTCGTAGCTTAAAGAACTCATCTGCTTTGGGTTGATTGGTCATCGTTGTTTCCATGCGTTGCGTCCCGTCCATTTGATTATGTCCTCCAGATCATTGCGGCAGAGTCTAGCGCGCCTATCGCCTGTCCGGGCAAAGTAAAGGAGGGGGCAATACTTTGCGCTCTGCTTTACGCCTTTTGCCGTGGCACTTCCATGATTCGGGACTCGGAGAGTTCACTACGCCGCCGCCAGCGTCTGCTGCCAGCGATCGGGGGGCGCATACGCCATCGACGCCGCACGTGCGCCCTGGGCGTATCAGTCCAAGTGATCCAGCACTCGATATCCAGGCGGCCCGAGGTCGCCTCAGACGCTCGGTGATCTGACGGCCCGTTTCTCGGCTCTGGATTGCCCGACGGGTGGTTCACAGGCCGCACGCCTGCTTCGATGAGCTTTGGGATTGCCCCGCCGGCAGCCGCAGCGGGATCAGCGCATGGCGCTGCTGCAGCCATATCCCGCCAGAAAAACCTTTACCGCACGCTGCGTGGCCTCGCGTAGATACGCCGCCGACGGCTCCTTGAGCGCGCCGAACAGGCAAGGCATCAGGGTTTCGGCTTCCAGCAGGGCGGCCATTTGTTTGGCGGCGAGCAGCGCATCGCCTTGCGGCATCAGGCCCAGGTCCATCTGGCCTTGCAGGAAGTCGGCCATGCGTTGCATGCCTTCCTGCGGGCCGGCATCGAAGAACAATGCACCGACATCCGAGCGCCCCGACACGCCGATGATAGTGCGCCAGATGGTGATCGAGCTGGGCGTGCACAGGAAGGTGAGGAGGTCTTCGCCAAAGCGCTGCAGCGTTTGCGCCAGCGGCGCGCTGCTTCGGGTCAGCGCGTCCAGCAAGGGGTCGATGTAGCTGCTGGCCATGTCCTGGGCGAAGGCGATGAACAGCTCTTCCTTGGACGGGAAATAGCCGTACAGCGTGCGCTTGGAGCCGCCCACGCGGGCGGCGATCTGCGACATCGACGCGCCTTCGAAGCCCAGCTCGAGGAAGACCTCGCTGGCCGCCTGGACGATGGCCTCGCGCTTTTCTTCGGTTCTGACCCGCATCAGGTTCTCCCGGTAATTCATAAGTATACCGACTGGGCAGAAATGCTTGACGGCCACAGATGCGCTTATTAGGATACCAAACCGTACCGTTTAGATTTAACCATCACACCTCCGTCGGAGACCTGCCCGTGCGTGCTCATGCCTCGTTTCGCCTGTCGTTGCTTGCTGTTGCCGTCGCCGCGCTGCTCAGCGCCTGCGGTAGCCCGCCAGGAGGCCCGCCGCCGCAGGAAGGCACCCCGGAAATGGGGGTGCTGACCGTCAAGCAGCAACCGGTGACCCTGACCACCGAATTGCCGGGGCGCACCGTTCCGTACCTGATCTCCGAAATTCGCCCGCAAGTGGGGGGTATCATTCAATCGCGCCAGTTCACCGAAGGTGGCAACGTCAAGGCTGGCCAGACCCTGTACCAGATCGACCCGGCCCAGTACCGCGCCAGCTATGCCAGCGCGCAGGCGTCGCTGGCCAAGGCCGAGGCGACCCTGCGCACCGCCCAGCTCAAGGCCGAACGCTACAAGGAGCTGGCGCAGATCAAGGCGATCAGCCAGCAGGAAGGCGACGACACCGATGCTGCGCTAGGCCAGGCCAAGGCCGACGTGGCAGCCGGCAAGGCGAGCGTGGAGACCGCGCGTATCAACCTGGCGTTTGCGCGGCTTGACGCACCGATCTCCGGCCGCATCGGCCGCTCCAGCGTGACCCCGGGTGCGCTGGTGACCGCCAACCAGGCCACTGCGCTGACCACCATCCAGCAGTTGGACCCGATCTACATCGACGTCACCCAGCCCAGCAGTGCGGTGTTGCGTCTCCGGCAGGCGGTGGCACGCGGCGATCTGGAACAAGCCGGCGACGGCGCGGCCAAGGTGTCGCTGCTGCTGGAAGACGGCAGCACCTATCCGCTGCAGGGGCACCTGGCGTTCTCCGACGTGACCGTCGACCAGAACACCGGCTCGATCACCCTGCGCGCAGTGTTCCCCAACCCGAACGCCGAGCTGTTGCCGGGCATGTACGTGCGCGCGGTGCTGCAGGAAGGCGTCAAGGAGCAGGGCATGCTGGTGCCGCAACAGGCGGTCTCGCGCAACGGCGCCGGCAAACCCACGGCGTTTGTCGTCGGCGCCGACCACAAGCTGCAGCTGCGCGTGCTGGAAACCGACCGTGCGGTGGGCGACCAGTGGCTGGTGCGCAGCGGCCTGAAGCCCGGCGAACAGGTGGTCGTCGAAGGCGCGTCGCGCGCGCGCGATGGCATCGTGGTCAAGACCGTGCCGTGGCAGCCCAAGACCACGCCCGCCGTCGGCAATGTTGCCGGTTCTGCTGCCCCGACCGCACCGCGTGCGGCCAACTAAAGGCGGGATCACACGTCATGGCACGTTTCTTTATCGATCGTCCGATCTTCGCCTGGGTGTTGGCCATCATCGTGATGCTGGCCGGCATCCTCTCCATCGCCACCTTGCCGATTGCGCAATACCCCAGCATCGCACCGCCGGCTGTCGCCATCACCGCCAACTACCCTGGCGCTTCTGCGCAGACGCTGGAAGACACCGTCACCCAGGTCATCGAGCAGAAGATGAAGGGGCTGGATCATCTCAGCTACATGGCGTCCACCAGCGAATCCAGCGGTGCGGTGACCATCACCCTGACCTTCGAAAACGGCACCGATCCGGACACCGCGCAGGTGCAGGTGCAGAACAAGTTGTCGCTGGCCACACCGTTGTTGCCGCAGGAGGTGCAGCAGCAGGGCGTGACGGTGACCAAGTCGGCCACCAACTTCCTCAACGTGCTGGCCTTCACGTCCGAGGACGGCAGCATGAGCGATTCGGACCTGTCCGATTACGTGGCTGCCAACGTGCAGGAAACCATCAGCCGCGTCGAAGGCGTAGGCGACACCACCTTGTTCGGTTCGCAGTACGCGATGCGGGTCTGGATGGATCCCAACAAGCTGAGCAATTTCAGCCTCACGCCCGTGGACGTGCGCAACGCGATCCAGGCGCAGAACGCGCAGATTTCCGCCGGCCAGTTGGGTGCGTTGCCGGCGGTGGCCAACCAGCAGCTCAATGCCACCATCACTGGACAGACCCGGCTGAAGACCGCCGAGCAATTCGAAAACATCCTGCTGCGCACGCAGTCCGATGGCTCGCAGGTGCGCTTGCGCGATGTGGCGCGCATCGAGCTGGGCAGCGAAAGCTACAACACGGTGGGCCGTTACAACGGCAAGCCGGCCGCCGGTCTGGCGATCAAGCTGGCGACCGGGGCCAATGCGCTGGACACGGTGCGCGCGATCGATAAAAGCCTGGAAGAGCAGGAGAAGTTTTTCCCGCCCGGGATGAAGGTGCAAAAGCCGTACGACACCACCCCGTTCGTGCGCATCTCCATCGAGCAGGTGGTGCACACGCTGGTGGAGGCGGTGGTGCTGGTGTTCCTGGTGATGTACCTGTTCCTGCAGAACTTCCGTGCCACCCTGATCCCGACCATTGCGGTGCCGGTGGTGCTGCTGGGCACCTTCGGTGTGCTTGCGGCGTTCGGTTTCACCATCAATACCTTGACCATGTTCGCGATGGTGCTGGCGATCGGTTTGCTGGTGGACGATGCCATCGTGGTGGTGGAAAACGTCGAGCGCGTGATGAGCGAGGAGCAGTTGTCGCCCAAGGACGCCACGCGTAAATCGATGGACCAGATTTCCGGCGCATTGATCGGCGTGGCGCTGGTGCTGGCGGCGGTGTTCGTGCCGATGGCGTTTTTCAGCGGATCCACCGGCGTGATCTACCGGCAGTTCTCGATCACGATTGTCTCGGCGATGACCTTGTCGGTGCTGGTGGCGATGATCCTGACCCCGGCCTTGTGCGCCACCTTGTTCAAGCCGGTGCACAAAGGCCACGGTCTGGCGACCACCGGGTTCTTCGGGTGGTTCAATCGCCTGTTCGATCGCGGCAACACCGGCTACCAGGGCGTGGTGCGGCACATGCTCAGCAAAGGCTGGCGCTACATGCTCGTCTACGCGGCGTTGCTGGCCTTGGTGGTGTTCGGCTTCATGAAGGTGCCGGTGGGATTTTTGCCGGACGAAGACCAGGGCACCTTGTTCGTGCTGGTGCAATTGCCGCCCGGTGCCACCGATGCGCGCACCAGCGATGTGCTCAAGCAGGTGGAGCATCACTTCTTGGTCGATCAGAAAGACTCTGTCGCCGGCATCTTTGCAGTCACGGGTTTCAGTTTTGCCGGTAGCGGCCAGAACACCGGCCTGGCCTTCGTCAAGTTGCGCCCCTGGGACGAGCGCACCGGCAAGGGCCAGAGCGTCACCGAGGTGGCGGCCAAGGCGAGCGCCTTTTTTGCCGGCATCCGCGATGCCAAGGTGTTTGCGTTCGTACCGCCTGCGGTATCGGAACTGGGTAACGCCACCGGCTTCGACTTGATGTTGCAGGACCGTGCCAATCTGGGTCATGCAGCGTTGATGCAGGCGCGCAATCAATTGCTGGCAGAACTGTCGCAAGACAAGCGCCTGGTGGCGGTACGCCCGAACGGGCAGGAAGACACGCCCGAGTTCAAGCTGGAAATCGACCCGCATAAAGCGCAGGCGATGGGCGTGTCGATCTCCGACATCAACAACACCTTCTCCAGCGCGTGGGGCAGCACCTACGTCAACGACTTCATGGACAAGGGCCGGGTCAAGAAGGTGATGCTGCAGGCCGATACGCCCTACCGCATGAACCCGCAGGATATCGACCATTGGTTCGTGCGCAACAGTGCCGGCACCATGGTGCCGTTCAACGCCTTCGCCACGGCAAGCTGGCAATCCGGGTCACCGCGGCTGGAGCGTTACAACAGCGTGCCGTCGGTGGAGATCCTGGGCATGGCGTTGCCGGGTGCGGCCTCCAGCGGCGAGGCGATGCAGATCGTCGAAGCCGCAGCCGCCAAGCTGCCGCCGGGGATCGGGTTCGAGTGGACCGGGTTGTCGCGGCAGGAGAAGGCTTCCTCCGGTCAGACCGGGCTGTTGTACAGTGTCTCGATCCTGATCGTGTTCCTGTGCCTTGCCGCGTTGTACGAGAGCTGGGCGATTCCGTTCTCGGTGATTCTGGTGGTGCCGTTGGGCGTGTTCGGCACCCTGCTGGCGGCGATGCTGACCTGGAAAATGAACGACGTGTACTTCCAGGTGGGCTTGCTCACCACCATTGGCCTGGCATCGAAGAACGCGATCTTGATCGTGGAGTTCGCAAGGGAATTGCACGAGGGCGGCAAGAGCCTGGTGGCTGCAGCACTGGAAGCGGCGCGCATGCGTTTGCGGCCGATCCTGATGACCTCGTTGGCCTTCATCCTCGGCGTGGTGCCGCTGGTGTTGACCAGTGGCGCCGGCGCGGGCGCGCAGCACGCGCTGGGCACGGCCGTGATTGGCGGCATGGTCTCCGGCACGGTGCTGGCGATCTTCTTTGTGCCGCTGTTCTTCGTGCTGGTGTGCGGCCTGTTCCAGCGCCGTGCACAGGCTGCATCGCCCGCACCGCAACCGACAGGACACTGACATGACCACGATTCGCATGACTCTTTGCGCGCTTGGCGTGGCCAGCGTGCTTTCCGGTTGCACGCTGATGCCGCGCTACACGCGGCCCGACGCACCGGTGCCAGCGCAATTTGCCGGCACCGATGTGTCGGCAGCCCCTCCGGCTGGCACTTCCACTGCCGATACCGGCAGCACCGCCGACACGGCGTACATCGCCGATATCGGCTGGCGCCAGGTCTTCACCGACCCGGCGCTGCAGCAGGTGATTGCGTTGGCACTAGACAATAATCGCGACCTGCGCGTGGCCGCGCTCAATATCGAGGTGGCCCGCGCGCAGTACCGGGTGGACCGCGCCGCGCTGCTGCCCGTGATTGAGGGCACCGGTACCGCCAACAATGCGCGCACGCCCTCGGAGCTTGCCATTCCCGGCCAGCCGCAGGTGTTCCGCACCTACAGCGCCAACATCGGCATCAGTGCCTACGAGCTGGACCTGTTCGGGCGCGTGCGCAGCCTGAAGGAACAGGCGCTGCAGCAATTCCTGTCTACCGCCGAGGCACGCCGCAGTACGCATATCAGCCTGGTGGCAGAAGTGGCTACCGCCTACCTGACCTTGGCGGCCGACCAGCAATTGCTGCAGCTGGCGCAGTCCACCCTGACCAGCCAGAGCGACAGTTATCGCCTGCAGCAGCGCAGCTTCGAGCTGGGTGCGGCTTCGCAACTGACCTTGCGTCAGGCGCAGACCACGGTGGAAACCGCACGCGTGGATGTGGAGCGCTACACCGCGCAGGTGGCGCAGGATCGCAATGCCCTGGTGCTGCTGGTCGGCACGTCGGTGCCGGTGGAGTTGCTGCCGCATGCATTGCCCGACAACGCGAGCGTGGAGGGCAATGTGTTGGCCAGCGTGCCGGCTGGCTTGCCATCGCAGTTGCTGCAACGTCGCCCCGACATCCTGGAAGCCGAGCGTCACTTGCGTGCGGCTAACGCCAATATCGGTGCGGCGCGGGCGGCGTTCTTCCCCAGCATCAGCCTGACCGCATCTACCGGTTCGTCCAGCAGCAGCCTGTCCAGGTTGTTCGATGCCGGCACGCGCGCCTGGAGCTTTGTGCCCACGCTGACCTTGCCGATCTTCAATGCCGGGCGCAATCGCGCCAATCTGGACATGGCCAAGGCCAACCGCGATATCGAAGTGGCGCGCTACGAAAAGTCGATCCAGAGCGCATTCCGCGAGGTCTCCGACGCGTTGGCGCAGCGCGACACGCTGGGCAGGCAGTTGCAGGCCCAGCAAGCGCTGGTGGATGCCACTGCCGATAGCTACAAGCTGTCGCAGGCGCGTTTCGAACGGGGCATCGACAGTTATCTGCAGGCGCTGGATGCGCAGCGCGCGCTGTACAGCGCGCAGCAGACCTTGATCAACACCCAGCTGTCGCGCTTCACCAACCTGGTGACGTTCTACAAGGCCATGGGCGGTGGCTGGCTGCAAACCGCTGCGCCCACTGCTGCCGCGACCCCGGCAGCGGAGCCGCCGCGTGGATGACGACGCCGCCGTCCGTTGTGCCCAGGCGTGCGCCACACGACAAGCGTGGCGCGATCCTGGCGGCGGCGCGCGCGCTGTTTCAACGGCACGGCTTCGACAGGACCAGCATGGACACCATCGCCGAGCGCGCGATGGTGTCCAAGGCCACGGTGTATGCGCATTTCGCGTCCAAGGAGGTGCTGTTCCGCACCACCCTGGAAGCGCTGGCGCTGGCCTCGCCCAATCGCTGCTGGAGCTGCAGGGGCCGTTGGAGCGGTGCCTGGCTGCGGTGGCCGATGCAGTGCTGCGCGTGTCTGCCAGCAGCATGCGCGATGATGCCGCCTATGGCCTGGTACGCCCGCCACTGCTGCCTAGCCAGATGCGCGAGGAAATGTGGACGCTGTGCTTCGAGCGCTACGACACCATGATGCGCACGCTGTTGGCGCGCGAGGTGCAACGCGGCGCCTTGGTGATCCACAACGTGCCCGATGCATCGGTGCATTTCTTCGGGTTGATGACCGGGCGGCCGGCCACCGCTGCCGCGCGCGACGATGCGCCGGATGCGCAATCGGTACAGCTGGATGCGTATGTCAGCGGCGCGGTGGCGTTGTTCCTGCGTGCGTATCGACCGTGCGCGGTGGTGGCGGCAGAGGCTGACGGCAAGCGCGAGGTGCCCAGCGGGTTTTAGGCGGCCAGGCGTGCGATGGCGATGGAGCATGCGTGCCTGCCCAGGTCATGCGGGGGACGAGCGCGCGACAGTGCGGAGACTAAGAGCGGCTAACAAAACTACTGCGCAGCCGCCAGGCGGGCGCGGCCGGTGCTCGGAATCCTCATGTACCCCTCGTACACTCCGGTTCCTGTGCGCCGTCCACGCCCACCTGACGACCGCTCGCTACGTTTTGTTAGCCACTCTAAAAATGAAGGAGCGCTGCAATGCATCTGTTCGCGACCGCGATGTCTGTCTCCATGATGGCCGCCGTGACACCGGATGAGGCCGCGCAGCCCATCAAGGTGAGCAAGGCGGGTGGGGCACCCTCGGCAGTGGGGTCGGCCGAGTATTTCACCGGCAAGGTACGCGCATCGACGCACCGTTCCAGGCCGCCGCGCCGGCACGCGTCGGCGGAGCCACCGTCACCTTCGAGCCGGGCGCGCGCACCGCATGGCATACCCATCCGCTGGGCCAGACGCTGATCGTCACTGCCGGCGCCGGGCGCGTGCAGGAGTGGGGCAAGCCGGCGCAGCAGATCCGCCCGAGCGATATCGTGTGGATTCCGCCCGGCGTCAAGCATTGGCACGGCGCCAATGCCAACGTGGCGATGACGCATATCGCCATTGCCGAATCGCAGGACGGCGCACCCGTCACCTGGCTGGAGCAGGTAAGCGAGGCGCAATACGCGCAGGAGTAGACAGATGTGGATGCCGATGCTCAGGCGGTGATGGCGCCGCGTCAGCGTCAGCGAACGCTGCGGCGGATTGCCGGGGCCGCTGTGCGGCCCGCGCCGAGTACAGCAGAGCTCACGCCGCTTCGGTGGCGTCCTGCGCGTTTGCACGTAGCCGTTGCGCATCGCGCGCAGGCGAGATGCCGAGAATGCGTGCGTAGTCGCGACTGAACTGCGATGCGCTTGCGTAGCCAACCCGGAAGCCGGCGTCGGCAGCGATCAGTGCCTCGGCCACCATCAGGCGGCGCGCTTCGTGCACGCGCAGCTGCGAACGGTATTCCAGCGGCGTCATCGTGGTCACCGCCTTGAAATGCGCATGGAAGGTGGAGCGGCTCATCGCCGAGAGGTCGGCGATCTGCTCGATGCTGAAGCGCTGCGCATAGTGCTCGCGCAACCACACGATGGCCCTGGAAATCTGGTTGAGCCGGCTGTCGGCGATGGCCATCTGGCGCACCGCCGCGTTGGCCGGGTCGGCCATCAGGCGGTACAGCAGTTCGCGCACGATCAGGGGGGCGAGCGCGGCAATTTCATGCGGTTGATCGAGCAGGCGTGCCAGCCGCAGCGCCGCGTCCTGCAACTGCGGCGTGCTGCGATTGAGTAGCAGCCCGGCCGATGCCGCATCGCGCTGGGTGTCCACCAGTTCCGGATGATTGATCGCCAGCTCGCTGAGCACCGCGGTGTCCAGGTCCAGGCAGAAGCATAAATACGGTTGCGCGCTGCTGGCTTCGATCACCGAGCCGACGATGGGCAGATCCACCGACGCCACCAGGTACATCTGCGGATGATAGAAGGACGCCTGCGCGCCCAGCATTGCCTGCTTGCGGCCTTGCGCCACCAGACACAGCATGGGCGTATAGACAGTGGGCATGGCCACTGTCGGCGATGCGCTACGCATGATGTGCAAACCGGCGATCTGCGTGGGATGCATGCCGTCGCCAGCGGCATGACGCAGCAATATCGTGCTCAACTCGGTCAGCGAAGACATGCGAAAACCCGTCGACGATGCAATGCGGTCCAGCCGCGAGGTCACCGATCGTACAAGAGTGCAGGTGGTGTGGGTGGCAAGGTCCACTGCGCCGGTTGTGGGCCTGCGCCAGATGCAAAGCGCAGCAGCAGTCGTGGCCGCCTTCGCTCTAACTGCGCGTCGGCCCTAATAAGGCGATCACAGGCCGGCCGTATCATGGCCAGGTCTTTTGCATCCACCTGCTGCCATGCCCGAAAAACGTTCAAGCTTTCCAACGCCAACCAGCCCTGCCGAGTGGAAGCGGCTCGAAGCCGCTGCCGCCACCGAATTGACGCGGCGTACCGCGCAGGCCCATCTGCAGATCCTGGGGCTGTTGCGGACGCATGGACATCTGTTGAGCGATGCGCAGCGGCGTCGCCTGCACAAACGCCTGCTGCGCGGCGGGCGTTGATCTGCTGGAGCAATAGCCCAGGCGGTGGCGCACCCAGCCGGCCTCGGCTTGTGGTGGTGCACGGTAACGCCGAGAACCAATGTCACACCTAGCCGGTCCCGCGATGCGGCCGGTGGCTGCGCGTTCGGGCTGCCAGCCATTCACGCAGTCGGCGCGCGTGTGAGGCAGCGTGCAGTTCATCGATGTCGTCGTTTCCTGTGATGACTGGCATGCTGCGGACGGCGCCATCCGCCGGCTCGCAGTAGCGGCGCTCGCGTTTCGCTACGGCGCCATCCGCACGGCAACTGCCTATGCCGGCCAGTCTCATGCTCCCGGCGGCGGGTGCGATGTCGCCGGTTCCCAAGGCGGCTGTTCGCCGAGCCGCTCCTGCAGGAAATCCACGAACGCACGCACGCGCGGCGGTTGCAGCTGGCGCGCCGGCGTCACTGCGCTGATCTGCGAGGCGGGCGGCGGATACTCGGGCATGACCTCCACCAGCCGGCCGCTGCGCAATTCGTCGGCGATGTGCCAATACGAATGCACCGCGATGCCCTGGCCGGCGACCACGGCGTCGCGCACCAGCTCGCCGAAGTTGCTCTCGAAGCGGCTCTGCATGCGCACGCGCACCAGCCCACCTTCGGGCGTTTGCAGTGTCCACATGTCCTGGCGGCCGTCTCGGCCCATCAGCAACACGCCGGCGTGCTGTGCAAGTTCGTCCGGCGTGCGGGGTGTGCCGTAGCGCTGCAGATAGGCGGGCGAGGCCGCCAGGGTACGACGGTTGTCGGCAATCCGCCGGGCCACCAGCCCGGAGTCTTCCAATGGGCCGATCCTGATCGCCAGATCGAAGCCCTGTTTGACCAAGTCCACCAGGTCGTCGCTCAGGTGCGCGCTGATGCGCAGGCGCGGATGGCGGGCCTGGAATTCCGGCAGCAGCGGCGACACGTATTGCCGCCCGAACGAGGCGGACATGGTCATGCGCAGCACGCCACCCACGTCGTGCGCGCTTTCGCGCAGATCCTCGGCCAGCGCGTCCAGATCTTCCACCAGCACGCGGCCACCTTCGGCCAGCCGCTGGCCTTCGGCAGTGGGATGCAGGCGGCGTGTGGTCCGGTGTAGCAGGCGCACGCCCAGCTCGCGTTCCAGACGCTTGAGACGCTGGCTGGCGACCGCCACCGACAGATCCATGCTGCGCGCGCCTGCGGTGATCGAGCCCAGGTTGAGCACGCGCAGGAACAGGGCAATGTCGCCAAGACGGTCCATGCGATTGTCAATGATTGATTGAAAGTGAATCAGGATAACAGGGGTGTTTGCAATTAAATGCAGTGCGCAGGCTGTGCGCAGTTCTCCCTGGCCCGTGTCCATGTCCAACCTCACCTCCGCGCGTTCGTCGCGCTTTCCGCCGGCGTTGCTGGCACTGACCATCGGTGCCTTCGGCATTGGCACCACAGAGTTCGTGATCATGGGCCTGCTGCAGCAGGTGGCCGCGGATCTGGGCGTTTCGCTCAGCGCCGCGGGCGTGTTGATCAGCGGTTATGCGCTGGGCGTGTTCGTCGGCGCGCCGGTGCTGACCCTGGCCAGCGCTCGTTTGCCGCGCAAGGCGGTGCTGGTCGGGCTGATGCTGATCTTCACCGTCGGCAATGTGGCCTGCGCGCTGGCGCCGGACTACACCAGCCTGATGGTCGCGCGGGTGCTGACGTCGCTGGCCCACGGCACGTTTTTCGGCGTTGGCGCCGTGGTGGCGACGTCGCTGGTACCGGCCGAACGCCGTGCGTCGGCCATCTCGCTGATGTTCGCCGGGCTGACCGTGGCCACCTTGCTCGGGGTGCCGGCCGGTGCCTGGCTGGGCCTGCAACTGGGTTGGCGCGCGACCTTCTGGGCGGTGGCTGCGGTCGGCGTGCTGGCTACTGCCGCGGTCGCGGTGTGGGTGCCGGCCGCGGCAGGTGCTGCCACGCCGGTGTCGTGGCGGCAGGAAGTGGCGGTGCTGCGGCGCGGGCAGGTGCTGCTGGCGCTGGCGATCACGGTGGTTGGCTATGCCGGCGTGTTCGCGGTGTTCACCTACATCCAGCCGCTGCTGCTGCAGGTCACCGGCTTTGCGCAGTCGGCGGTGTCGGCGGTGCTGCTGGTGTTCGGCGTGGGGATGATCGTCGGCAATCTGTTGGGTGGGCGGTTGGCGGACCGTCGCCCCACTGCGGCGTTGCTGGGCAGTTTGGCTGCACTGGTGGTGGTCCTGGGCGCACTGGGGTTTGCGCTGCACAGCAAGGCCGCGATGGTGTTTTTTGTCGGGCTATTGGGCGTGGCCGCCTTCGCCACCGTGGCGCCGCTGCAGTTGCGCGTGCTGGAACACGCGCGCGGCGCCGGCCAGAACCTGGCTTCCAGCCTCAACATCGCCGCCTTCAACCTGGGCAATGCGCTGGGCGCATGGCTGGGCGGCGTGGTGATCGCCACGCAGGCCGGCCTGATCGCAACGCCCTGGGTCGCCGCGCTGTTGAGCGCCATCGGGCTAGGTCTGGCGCTATGGAGCGTGCAGTTGCAACGCCGCCGCGCGACTGCGCCATTGGCCTGTACGCAGCCGGGTTGAGTTGATTGCCCGCTGGTCATTCGCCACGTTGGCGCAGTGCGTGTCAGGTAGCTCTCGATGTGCATAGACGCGGCTTTCGCGATCAACACTCCACAGGTGCGAACGGCCAGCGATCACGCAGCGCATCTCTCATTCAACGTTACAAGGAATTTTCAATGGAAACCCGTCTACTCGGTCGTTCCGGTTTCAAGGTGCCCGTGCTTGGCCTGGGTGCCGGCACGTTCGGCGGCAACGGGCCGCTGTTTTCTGCATGGGGCGACACCGATGTGGCGCAGGCGCGGCGCATGATCGACCTGTGCCTGGATGCACGGCTCACCTTGTTCGATACTGCAGATGTGTATTCCGATGGCGCGTCCGAAGACATCCTCGGCCAGGCGCTGCAAGGCCGCCGCGATCAGGTGATTCTCTCGACCAAGACCGGCCTGCGCCTGGGCGATGGCCCCAACGACGCCGGCGCGTCGCGCTTCCGTTTGCTGCGTGCGGTGGAGGCATCGTTGCGGCGCTTGCGCACCGACTACATCGATCTGTTGCAGCTGCATGCGTTCGATGCAATGACGCCGATGGAAGAAACCCTGTCCACCCTCGATGGCTTGGTGCGCGCGGGCAAGGTGCGCTATCTGGGCGCTTCCAATTACGCCGGTTGGCAGCTGATGAAGTCGCAGGCGGTCGCCGATGCGCATGGCTGGAGCCGCTTTGTCGCCAACCAGACGTATTACTCGCTGGCCGGGCGCGACTACGAGTGGCAGCTGATGCCGCAGCACAGCCGTCTGCATGCCACCGCCGCGGCCGGCCCGGCGATCGACGATGCGCGCTTGTTCGACATCGTCGATGCGCTCGATGCCGTTGCCGCAGAGACCGGCCGCAGCGTGCCGCAGATCGCCATCAACTGGCTGCTGCAGCGGCCGACGGTGAGCACGGTGCTGATTGGCGCACGCGACGAAGCGCAGCTGCGCGAAAACCTTGGTGCGATGGGTTGGTCGTTGACCGACGACCAGCGTGCCCGCCTGGATCAGGCCAGCGCAGTGGAGCCGCCGTACCCGTACTACCCCTATTGGCGCGGGCAGTTTGCAGAGCGCAGCCCGCTGCCGCTGTAAGGCGGGCTGCGCCCACGTGCCAGGCTGCAGCCAATGCAGCAGCGTGGCACGCGTGACTGCGGCGGTTCTAGCGCCTTTGCATCACAATGGCCGTGCCGCCGGAACGATCACTTCCGGCTTGATCGCTCCCACCCCGTTGCTGCCTTGCAGCTGGCAGCAATTGCTCAATGCGGTCAGCGCCGAGTCGTAGCCGATCATCGCGCTGCCGTCGCTGTCGGACGCATAGAGCACCCTGCCGCCCGTACGCGTGGCCAGTGCACGCGCGATGGCTGGCGTGGTATCGAACAATTTGATGAAGCACCGAGCAATGCCAGCTGGCCGCTACGCGTTTCCAGCGCGGCGGTGACGGTCGCCGATGATGCGCTGCGCGTGGTGCGCGCGACAGCGTCCGCCGCGGCGCTGGTATCGAGATAGATCGCGTGGCGATCGACGCGGGCAACCGGTACGCTCGCGCTGGTCTGCGTGCTTCTTAGCGATTGGGTGGCCGCAGTGCCGCGCGTGGCGTCGGCCAGCTGTACCACCGCTGCTGGAATCACCCGGAAACTGGCACGGTCCACCACAACGGTTTGTCCAGTTGCGGCAGCACGCAGGCGCGCGCGATCGAACACCTGTGCCGAGCCGGGTGCAGATACGCTGGCAGCAACGATGCCCAGCAATGTGATCAGAGAAGTTTTCATGTCAGTGGCCCACCACGCGCATTTCGAATTCCTGCAGTTGTTCCTTGCCGTTGTCGGCCAGCATGTCGTCCACCTCCAATGTCCAGCGACCGGCTGACGGTTCGTCCAGGAAGGCATTGCTGGAGGTCAGGAAGACCACGAAGCCATCACCCGGGTCAAGCGTGGAGAACGGCGTCATCACGGTGTTGCGGGTGCCGCTGGGCGACACCAGTACGGCGCGCAGTTGACGAGGATTCTTGTGCGTCCCTGCAAAATATAGCTGTACGCCTTCCACCTTGAAGGACTGCTTGATGTCGATCGCCAATGTCGCTGGCGTGCCGATACCGCCGATGGTGCTGCTTTTGCCGTGATAGACGGTCCACTCGGTGTCTTGCATTGCAGGCAGCGGAGTGAAATGCACCGCACGCTCCACCGCCACGGCTGCATCCACCAGACCGAAGCCATACCAGTTGCTGAAACGATGGCCGGCCGCGTTGGTGATCCAGGCGGGCTCGATCACGGCGTCCTTGTAGAACGCCTTGGCTTGATGGGGATCGACCTGTACCGCCGTCGTTGCCAGGATGTATTTGACATCGCGCAGCGTCAGCTGCGGGTTGGCGCTGAGCATCAGCGCGGCGACGCCTGCAACCGTTGGTACGGAGGCAGAGGTGCCATTCATGCGTGCGCTGCAGTTGCACGAGGCATCGGTGTCGGCCAAGCCGGCCGGCATGCTGCCTGACGTGGAACGGCCGCAGGGATCAGCCTGCGGCCGGTGTATTTACATCGGTTGCATGACCGCCTGCATGACCACCAGCGCCGCCTGCGCGACACCGGTGCTGCGCTGCAGGCTGGGTAGTGCACGCTGGGCTTGTTCCACCGATACATAGGTGATCACCGCGCTGCCGTCCACCGTCGAGGTGTAGGCAATGGTTCCGCCGGTGCTGGCAGCCAGCGATGTCGCCGTGGCCGGTGTCGTGCCGGTGAGTTTCACCTGCGGGTTGACCAGCACGACACGACCATTGCGCTCATTCACCGCAGCGGCGATGGGGCGTTCAGCGTTGGTGGCAAGACTGCGTGCAGCACCCGCTGGCGCATCCAGTACCACCGCATACGGCCCGATGCGCGCGACGACCTTGTCGCTGGGAGCCACTGCAGCCGTCATGCCGGCGTTAGTTGCCGATCGCTGCGCTGCTGTGGGGTTCCGTTGCGGCATGTGCTCGCTCACCACTTTGCCCGGCAGCATGCGGAAGGTGTCCGCTCCGGACGTGAAACGCACGCCGGTCGCTGCCGCACGCAGGGTCTTGGCATCCACGTATTGCACTGCCTGGGCAGCACCGGTTGCGGCAATGGACAGCGTCAACACGCAAGCAAGAATGATCGGTTTCATATCAGTGCCCCACGATGCGAAGTTTGAAAGCGTTGAGTGCAGCAGTGCTCCTGGGATCGCTCATATCGGTGACTTCCAGGGTCCAGATGCCACGCGATTTTTCATCCAGAAACGCATTGCTGGAGGTCAGGTCGATGTAGAACCCCGTCTGTGCATAAGCAGCCGGATCCAGGACAGAAAACGGCGTGGCGACCACGCTGCGCGTCCCGCTCGGCGACACCAGCACCACACGCAGGTTGGACGGCGTCTTGTGCGCCGACTGCAGCGACAGCTGCACCGCTTCCACCTTCGTCGCCTGCTGCACGCGGATGCGCAGTTTGCCCGGGCGCGCCGGGCCACCGATTTGGCTGGCCGCGTCGGTGGAGCTGACCCACTGGGTGTCGCGCATGGGCGGCAGCGGCTTGAAATATCGCGCCTTGTAGACCGCGGCCGCGGCATCGGCCAGGCCGAAGCCGTACCAATTGCTGAAACGGTGCCCGGCTGCGTTGGTGATCCAGCCCGGATCGATCACGCTGCCCTGGTAGACCACCTGCGGCTGCCATGGGTCGATCTGGCGCGCGGTTGTCGCAAGAATATATTTAACGTCGCGTGCGCTCAGGCTCGAGTTGGCACTGAGGATCAACGCAGCCACGCCAGAGACGGTGGGTGCTGCAGCCGAGGTGCCATCCATGATCGCGTTGTAGTTGCACGACGCATCGATCTTCGACTTGCTGCCGTCCAATGCGTTGTAGACCACGTCGGGATCTTCGACGTTGTCGCCAGCTGCGCAGCCGCTGAGATCGGTGGTGACAATCGCCGGATCGTAGGCATAAGGCGCCGAGTACGGGGAAAAGGTCGACGCTGCGTTGGGATAGAACTTGCGTTGAAAGCCGAACTCGCCACCGAGGCCGGAGACCCACAACGCAGAGCCTGTGGACGAATACGAGGCATGGGTGCCCTTGGCATTCACACTGGCCACGACGATGGTTTCGGGCAGATTTGCCAACGGATCGATGTTGGCCAGCGAGCAGCCGACTTTCAATGCACGCGTTTGTTCGCTGCAGATATTGACGCGGTTTCCGTTTTCGTCTGGCGCAAGGAGCCCCAGGAAGCTATTGCCTGCAGATTTGACATAAATGCCGCCAAGGCCTCCACGTGTCGAATCCATCAATGCTTGCCAGGTGCGCTGGTCTTCCGGAGAAAAATCCAAATAGAACGGGGTAGGCGAGTTCGACCAGCTGTTGTTGAAGACATCGATGTTGCGCGCCTCCGGACCATCGCCCCATGCATACCGGATGCTGGAATCGGTTTCCGAAGAATCGCGTGCAAGAAGGTCGAATCCTGCCAGTTGCACTTCTGGCGCCACACCGCGTCCGCCGCGGCCATTCCAACCCACCGCACCGATGATGCCGCCGATGGACGTGCCGTGACCGTTGCTCGGGTCGGTCGGCGTGGTGTCGTGCGACCCATCGCCGAAATTGTGCGATCCGTTTGGCAGGATGTTGTCTGCCAGATCTTCATGGCCCAATTCCAGCCCATCGTCTACCACGCCGACCCGCACGCCGCGGCCGCGAATGCCCAGGGTATGCAGGATGTCGACATCCATGTCCACGCCGGCGACCGGACGGCTGTCGCCAATCACGGCCTGCCCTTGATTGGAGAGATGCCACTGGTACCGCAGCAACGGGTCGTTGCCATTGGCCTTGGCTGTGGCGCTAGTGCTGGCGTTGGGAGTGGCCGGGGTGGTGGCAGCCGCTGCCTGCATGGCAGCAAGGACCGACAGCGGCGTGCTGCCGGTGAGGAGGACAACGTGCAACAGCGCGAGAGGTCGTCTGCGAAAAGAGTTCATTCCGTTTGATTCCAGTCAAAGGGTGGGCGCCGTCGAAGTGACACAGTCCTCCATCAGGCCAACCGCGCGATCGGCCCTTGCAACTGCTCCACTCCACGCAGCTCGCGCCTGTGAAGCCGGTGTTGGTGGAGCCGGAAAGAGGAATGCGAATGGAAGGACCCGGCAAGTATCAGTCGGGTCCGAACAGCCCGTCAGGCAACGCGATCTACGAGCCGAGCTGCACCGCAGGCATTCAGATGCCGCGTGTGGATGCCCGGGGTGTGCGACATCGATGCAAAGAGGCAGCAACAAGCGCCATGTGCGTTTATCCCAGTTGAGTTACAAAGCGCATTTCTGCCGATGCAAAGCTGCGGCCAGGTCCTGCGTCGGCTCCCCTGTGCGTGTTGACGCAGCCGATGTTGTCGATGCGTCTGCATCAACAACACCTGGATTAGAAATGGGGGCAGCATTGTCTGCAACGCATGCGCGCTTCGACATCTTCGTGACACGCCGCGCAATTTATGACTGGCGTGTCGGCTGATGCGTTGCATGCGAAGTTCTGCCGACGAAAAGTGCAGAAAAATTTGGCGGCGGCGGTCATTTCGATCGAAATAAGCGATCGCGATGCGTCGTTGTGCTTCGCCTGCGGTGCTGTTTGCTTCCGCACCGTTCTCACGGTGTTGCAGCGTATGTCGCGTGTGGCAACAACGCATGGGGCTCGCAGCGTTTGGCAACGTCGGCGATGGCCCGGGCATGCCGGTGCCACCAGGCTGCGACTCGATGCATGCGGTGGCGAGGTTGCGCGCAGCAGTCTCCACTGCTGCGCGGCTCAGCGTGTGGCGGCGGACTACCAGCGGTACGCCACCGACAGTTGGTACTGCCGCCCGGCGATGGGGCGGCCCATGAAGACACGGCCGGTGGCTGCGCCAGGCACGCGCACGTTGCCTTCGGTCAGGCCCAGCGTGTCGGTGACGTTGCTGCCGCTGGCCGCCACGTCCCAATGGTCGCCAACATGCAGGTTGGCGCCGATATCCAGCATGCCGTACGAGGGCAGGCGCTGGCTGTTGGCCAGGTCCGCAAAGCGCTCGCCGATGTACGAATAGGTAGCAAACACCTTGAGGTCGCCGAACGGCAGCATCCAGTAATAGCTGGGCGTGATGCGGAACTGGCGCTTGGGTTGGCGCATCACCTGATTGCCGGTGAACTCGCGGTAGTTGCGATATTTCGCATCCAGCCACACCCCGATACCGGCCAGCTCGAAGCCGCCGAACGGCCGGATTGCCCCCTCCACTTCCAGGCCACGTGCGCGCGAATCGCCCATTGCGGTGAAGTTCTCGCCATTGGCAAGGAATGCCTGGAACGGCGAGTTCTTGAAGGTGTTGTAGAACGCGGTGAGATACAGGTCGTAGACGCTTGTGCCTGACTTCAAACCCAGCTCGTATTGATCCACGTCCTGCACGCGGTTCTGTCCATCGCGCAGGTTGTCGAAGCCGGGAAACTTCACCCCGGAGTTGACCCGCGCAAACAGGCTGTTGTTCTGGTCTAGCGTGAAGTTCAGGCCGGCTGTCCACGAGAACGCTTCATCGTCCTGATCGATGCGCCGCGTGGTCGCCAGCGCCAGTGAGGTGGCGTTGTCGTACAACGTGGCCGGGTTGCCATCCAGATCCACGGTCGTGGTGTCGTGGACATCGCCGGTGACGCTCTGGCGCTCGTAGCGTGCGCCCAGGTCCAGGCGCAGGCGTTCGCTCAGCTCCCATTCGTCGGCGACGAAGGCGGCGATGTTTTCGCCGTCGTAGTTGGCGCGCAGGTTCAAGAACGCGGTACTGGTGAACCCCTGGCGCGTGGCCTGGCGGCCATCGTCCAACGTTACATCGATGCGGCGCGCGTTGTTTTGCGCGGTGAGCAGCATGGTGTTGCCCAGGTACCAGGTATCGGCAGACGAATACTTGGCGTAATACGCGCCCGCGGTCAGCGTATTGCCGGCAAACAGCTCGCGGCTCAGACGCAGGTCGTTGGTAAAGGAATTCAGGCGCTTGTCCACCGACCACCAACCGGCTTCGAGCACCTGCTGGTTCGGATCCACCGTGCCCCCGCCATTGGTGTAACTGGCGCTTCCGCCGCTGCCGTAACCGGCAATGAAATCGCTCAGGCGTTGTGGCGCATCGCCGGTAAAGAGCGCGTAGGTCGGCGCGCTGCCGCTGATCACGTTGAAGCGGTCGGCAACGGTCCAGCCGCCGCTTTCCCAGTTCCATTCGCCGCCGAACACGTCGATGTTGACGCCGCGCCCGTCGGCCAGATCGCGCCGCAGCGTCTGGCCGTTGGGGCCGATCAGCAGATCCACATTGCGGAAGTCGCGGCCGAGCAGGGTGCCGGTCTGCGCATTCAACCCGGGAAAGCTGGACAGGTCGTTGCCGTTGTTGCGCGACAGCAGCGGAATGGCGGTATAGAACGCGTTGTTATCGTCGGTGTGGCGCGCATAGAACGACAGCTCGCCGCTGTCCCAACGCTTGCTCAACGTTGCGCTGAACTGGCCGCCCTTGTCGGCAGCGAACTGCGGGTCGCGCACGCCATCGGTTTCGCGGAAAAAGCCGCCCACGCTGTAGTACCAACCATTGCCCATCGGCCCGCTGTTGAACACATCGATGCGGCGCAAGGCGTTGTTACCGCCGGTCAGGCGCACGCTGCCTTCGGGTTCGTCCTGGCCTTTTTTCTGGATGAAATTGACGGTCAGGCCGGGCTGGCCGTTGGAGAAGATCGGACTGGAGCCACCGCGCAGCACTTCCATGCGTTCGACAGTGTCATCGACACGGAATAGCGTGGAATTCTCTAGGAATGACAAGGTCGGCGGCGGGAATAGCGGTGAGCCATCCAGTTGCATGGTCACGAACGGCGCATCGCCTTCGGATGGCATGCCGCGCACGAAGATGTTGGCGCCGGTGCCGCCACCGCTGGGCTCGGCCCACACGCCAGGCACGATCTTGAGCAGGTCGGCAGTGCTTTGCGGCACCGCCTACTGGATCTGTTCCGGGCTGGCCGTGGTGATCGAAAAGCTGGCGTCGCGCTTGGCCAAGCCCTTGAAGCGCGCGGTGTCGCTGACGATGACCGCATCCAGCGTGGTGGCCTCTTGATTGCCTGCTGCGGGCGTGGCGGTTTGCGTGCGGCCATCGGGTGCCATCAGTGCGGCAGCGACGGCGAGCGAGAGGGTGTAGCGGGGCGATGAAAAACGCATGCGCAAGGCTCCTTGTTTAGGTCAAGAACGCTGCCGAGCCATGCGGCGGTGTGCAGGCATCGGCAGCCAGTGCACGCGCGCGCCCGCTATCGCGTCGCTTGCGCCCCCTGTCAGCGCAGTGCTAATGAAGTTTTAATCCCGGATGCGCCGTAGCCTGTTGTGCGACGCAGCAGCATGGGCAGCGATTTCTGTTGGGAACAAGGCGGCACTTGCGTGTAGCGCGTCGGTGCTCCCGTCCTGTGCGCCGTGCGGCTCCACGCGATGGCGAACGCGACTGCAGCCACGGTGCAGCGCGCTGCCGGACGCGCTGATGGGTCGGCAACGCGCTTAAAAAAGGCCGCCCGAAGGCGGCCTTCCTTCCAGTCAGCAGGGGAGAGAGCCTGCTGTCAGAAGAACAGGCGCACGCCGAACGAGGCGCTGCGGCCAGGAAGCATCACATCGTCCTTGAGGAAGGAGGTGTGCACGCGTGCGTCCTGATTGGTCAGGTTATTGCCGTCCAGGAACACTTCCCACGCCGTGCTGCGGTGGTCTACGTGATATGCCAGATGTGCATCGACGAAGGTGTAGCCATCGGTCGGCGTTTCGTTCACCGCCACCTTGTCCTGCTTCATGGTCCGGGTGGCGCCGACCGATGCGCGCCACTGCTGGGCATCCCAGCGCAGCTGCGCACCGAAGCGGCCCGGTGCAATCCGCGGCAGGTTGCCGCCATCGTTCAGGCGCGCATGCACGGTATCGCCGAACACGCGCAGGTCCCAGGCACCATTATCGTTGTTGGCCAGGTGGAAGGTGGACTCGCCTTCGAAACCGTGGAAGACCGCGTCGGCCTGGGTCCATTGGCGGATCGGCAGGAAGTCGTTGTCTTCTTCGTTGAACCACTGGCCGCCGGTGTCGACGATGTAGACGAAGTCGTTGTAGCGGTTGTAGTACGCCGCCACCTTGGCATCCACCCATGCGTTCTGGAAGTTCAAACCCAGCTCGGCTTGGTTGGCCTTCTCGGTCTTCAGATCGGCGCCGCCGATTTCGAAGGCAAGGGTGGCGATGTGCGGACCATTGGCGAACAGTTCTTCTTCGGCCGGCGCGCGCTCGGCGTGGTCCAGGTTGGCGGTCAGACGCCATTGTTCGTTGAAGCGGAAACCGCCGCTGGCCGAGAAGCTGGTCGGAGTGAAATCGCGGTCCACGCCGATATCGGTCTGGTACTTGACCTTGTCCACGCGCGCGCCGACTTCGGCGGTGACGCGCTCCCAGCTGTTGCGCGCCACGGCGAATGCACCGAGCGAACGCGTATCGGTCTTGGGCACGAAGGATTCTTCGCCGATCGCCTGGAAGGTGGTATCGCTGCCCTGCAGGCCGAACGCGGTCTGCCAGCCGCCGCCGAAGGTGAACGATGCTTCCACGCGGCCTTCGTTGGCGCGCTTGGTGAACACCGTGCCGACGTCGGCGCCTTCGAATTCGGTATGCGCGTAATCGGTGTGGCCGAAGCTGTAGCGCAGCGCGCTGCCGTCGCCCCACGGATCGGTCAGCCCACCCTTGAGGTCGTAGCGGTCCTGCTGCAGTTTCAGCGACACGCCGCGCTCGCCGATGGACGGGTCGCCCGGCTCGCCGGGGTTGCCATAGTTGTCGCGGAAACGCGCTGCCGACAGGCCCACAAAGCCCCAGTCGCCGGACAGCGATGCACCGATCGAGCCCACCTTGGAATCGATCCAGCTGTTGAGCTGGCGGCCCTTCGGCGTGTCGTAGTCGTTCTGGTTGCGATACACGCCATCGGCATGGATCGACAGGCCGCTGCCATTGCCGGCATCGACGCGGAACATGTCGGTGTTGCCGTCCTTGTCACCGCCGTCCAAGCGCACTTCGGCGCGCCCGCTGAAGCCGTCCACCGGGGTCTCGGCGATGCGCCCGTCGACCACGTTGACCACGCCGCCGATGGCGCCGGAGCCGTACAACAGGGTCGAAGGACCCTTCAGTACTTCGATCTGGTTGGCCAGGAACGGCTCGATCGCCAGGGAATGGTCCTGGCTGACCGTGGACACGTCCTGGGTGGACAGGCCGTCGCGCAACATTGCCACGCGCGGGCCGTCCAGGCCGCGGATGATCGGCCGGCCGACGCCGGGCCCGAAGTTGGAACTCTGCACGCCGAGCAGGCTGGCCACGGTTTCGCCCAGGCTGGAACTGCGCACCTCGTCCAGGCGCTCGCCGGCCAGCACTTCCACCGGGCGGCTCAACTCTCACCGGCCTCATCGCGCAACGGGCTGGCGGTGACCACCACCTTGTCCAGATCCTTGATATGACGTCCACTGGAGGGGCTGGCATCGTGGCGTGTGTCCGAACTGGGCGGGGTCTGCCCATCGGCAGCGACCGGAGCGTCCTCGGCCATGGCCAGGGCAGGGGTCAGCAGGCTGGCTAGGGCCAGCGAGAGCGCGGAACGGCGGAACGAGGGTGCAAAAGGGAGCATGGTGGGCCGGACTCTGTAATTGTTACTGTGTATCAGTGGTTAAGGCACAGCTTGCCTGCTGCGCCGACGACGAGCCCGCATGGTTGCGCGATGCACCGATGCGGGGCTGGAACAGTAAAATGTTATATTATTCCACGTCGCCACGAGTACCCTGCTGGACGTTATGCCTCTACCAACCCTTCGCCATCTCCTTGACCGCTTCGGCGCAACCGGCTCGCTGCTGTGCGCCGTGCACTGTGCGGTATTGCCACTGGTGCTGGCGCTGGCGCCTTCGCTGGGCCTGTCGTTCTGGCTGGGCGATGGCGTGGAACGGGCCATCGTGGTGTTCGTGACGCTGCTGGGCCTTTTCAGCCTGGTGCTCGGCTATCGCCGGCACAAAGCGCTGCACGCACTGGCGTTGCTGCTGCCCGGTCTGGCGTTGCTGTGGCTGGGCCTGCTGTACGACCCGCTCCATCATTCGGTGGTGCCGCACGCGGTGGTGATGACGCTGGGTGGCGCTCTGGTCGGTATCGCCCATCTGGTCAATCTGCGCCTGAACCACGGGCATGGGCATGTCCACGACGCCAGCTGCGCGCACTAAGAACCGCTCATGCTGCAGCGATGCCGGCTCTTGGGCCCGAGGGCTGCACGCAGAATCGAAATCTGCTGTTCGTCCATTCGGGCCGCTCCTTGGCGTCCGCGCCCGATCGCAGCGCGGCGCGCCACTGCTCGCAGTGTGCTGCAAGCAACCAGCTCGGCCGGGCGGCCGGGCGCTGCCGAGCTACGCGCGCCGGGGCTGCCGTGGTAGGCTTGTCGGCCTTGCGCGAGGGCGACGCCGGCGAAACCTCGCCAGACCTGTGCCAGCACGGGAATTTGTATTCACATTCAGGAGTCGACGAAATGGGTAAGGGTGACTGTAAGACCGCCAAGGGCAAGCGCTACAACGCCAGCTACGGCAATTCGCGTTCGCACGCGGTGAGCAAGGTTGTCGTGGGTGCAGCTGCCCCGGTTGCCAAGAAGGGCGTGGTCAAGGCCCCGGCCAAGAAGGCCGTCGCCAAGAAGACCGTCGCCAAGGCCGGCTGATCCCGGCTAGCTTCGCGACACCAGAACGCGGCGCTTGCGCCGCGTTTTTCATTTTGCAGGCCGGTCGTTTACGCTCCCGGCCGGCCCATCAATGTGCGCCCATGTGCGCAGGATGCCGGCGGCGATATGCGCTAGAAGCGGTCAATGACGCTGATGCCGAGGTCGCGCGTAGCGTCCATGCCGGTCAGCACCGCAATGGCCTCGTCCAGGCCCACCCTTTTGCCGATGAGCCGGTGTGGTGCGATCTTCCCGGCCTGGATCATCTCTAGCATGGCATCGTACCGCCACGCCTGCATCCCGTGGCTGCCGTAGATCTCCAGTTCGTGGCCGATCACCTGCGCCATCGGGATCCTGGGCGTGGCGTGTTCGCCCAGCATCAGTCCCACCTGGACATGACGGCCGCGCCGCCGCAGGTTGCTGATGGAGTTGAAACAGGTCGCGGGGCTGCCGAGCGCATCGATGGAAACGTGCGCGCCGCCTTTGGTGATCTCGCGAATCGCCTCCACCGTGTCGGCCGCTTTCGACGCGTTGACCGTTGCGACCGCGCCGCATTCGACGGCGAATGCCAGCTTGTCGTCGAAGATGTCCACCGCAATCACCTGCGCTCCCAGTGACGCTGCAATCATCACTGCCGAAAGCCCGACGCCGCCGCAGCCATGTACCACGACCCATTCGCCAGGGCCGGTTCTGGCCTGATCGACCACGGCCCGAAACGAGGTGGCAAACCGGCATCCCAGGCTTGCCGCCGTCGCACTGTCGATGCTTTCCGGCAGTCTGACCAGATTCGTTTCGGCAAAATCGATCGCGACATATTCGGCGAACGATCCCCATGCGGTGAAGCCGGGCTGGAACTGGTTCGAGCACACTTGTTGATTGCCGCCGTGGCACTGCGCACAGCGCCCGCACCCGGACACGAACGGCACGGTGACCCTGGTGCCGATCGCAAAGCCCGAGATGCGTTTTCCCAAGGCGACCACTTCGCCGGCGAACTCATGTCCCGGCACGTGCGGCAATGCAATGTCCGGATCGTGCCCCATCCAGCCGTGCCAATCGCTGCGGCAGATGCCGGTGGCCGCCACTTTGATCACCACGCCGTCATCGCTTGGCGTCGGGTCGGGGAGTTGCAGAATTTTCGGAACATGTTCGAAACGCTCGAAGTGCATTGCACGCATACATAACCTCGGGAAGCAGCACGATGAAGAGGGGATCTACCGCGCTGCACCGCTGGCGAGCGGTGCGGCAGCTTATGTTCGTGGTGGGGCGTCGTCCTGGCCGCTGTTTCCGGCCAATGTCTGGAGCCGCGACGTTGACGCGCGCTCTGCAGCGGGAGCGGGCACCGGCACCGGCACGGCCAACACTTGCTCGGCCAGGCCGCGATAGATCGGCTTCTTGCAGACCAGCCCGGAGACTGCACGCGCGATCAGCACGGTGGCCAGGATCGGCAGCAGCATCTGGCCGGTGTCGGTGAGTTCCAGCGAAATTACCGCCGAGGTCAGCGGCGCCTGGGTCACGCCGGTGAGATAGGCGCACATGCCCAGCAGCACAAAGGTGCGCGGGTCCACGCTGGGCATCAGCACCGAGAGGTTGTGACCGATGCCGGCACCCACTGCCAGCGCCGGCGAAAACAGGCCACCCGGGATGCCGGCCAGATACGAGACCAGATTGGCGATGAGTTTCATCATGCCGAACTCGTGGCCCACCACCGCATGCCCCTGCACCAGGCTGCGTGCCTGTTCGTAGCCGGTGCCGAACGCGCCTTGCCCGAACACGACCGCAAGCCCGACCAGGGCAAGGCCACACAGTGCAGCCAGCAACACCGGATGCCGTTGGCGCAGCGCGCCCAACCAGCGCGGTTTGCCGCTGACGCTGGCCAGCACCATCCGCGCGAAGATGCCGCCGAATAACCCGGCCACGCTGCCGCACAAGGCAATCGCCAACCAGGCCTGGCCCAACGGCAAGGCCACCGCCACCTTGCCGAAATAGGTGTAGTTGCCCAGCAGGCCTAGTGACACCACCCCGCCGACGATCACCGCGGTGAGCAAGGTGCCGGAAAAGCGGTGCTCGAAGCGCCCGCTTAGTTCTTCAATCGCAAAGACCACGCCCGCTAGCGGCGTATTGAACGCGGCCGCGATGCCGGCGGCGCCGCCGGCGAGCAGAAAATGCGAGAGCTCGCGTGTGTCGCGAAAACCGAAACAGCGCCCGAACACATGCATCAGGCTGGCGCCGACATGCACGGTGGGTCCTTCGCGTCCTACCGATGCGCCGCCGAGCAGCGACAAGGTGGTCAGCGCGAGCTTGCCAACCGACACGCGCAGCGAGAGGTTGCTGTCGCGAAACGCCGGGTCCGGGTGCTCCAGCGCCGCGATCACCTGCGGAATGCCGCTGCCGCGCGTGGGCCGCAGCGCACCGGAGGTGAGCCAGGCGAGCAGGGCGAAGATGCCCGGCGTCAGCAGCAATGCCCACCAGATCGAGTGTGCGGTAATGCGTTGAAAGAGATGAAAGGCCGCGTCGCTGGCCTTGGCGAACACGATCGCCACCAGCGCTACCGCAATCGCGCCGCCCCACAGTGCAGCGCGACGACGCCAGCCTTCGTTGGACAACAGCGGCCGCGAGCGACGCGGCGGGGGATTGGAACCAGACATCGCATCATTGTCGCACTGCCGGGCCGCAGCGGTGTCTACAGCGATCCACATTCCTGCGCTGTCGCCAACATGAGGTGCGCGGCGGCGACGTGGGGCGAGATCTTCCCTGCGTGCGCATTTTCGGCGTTGATGCCGCCCGCTTACGCGCGGCAGCGGCGTTGCGGATGCCGGTCGCCGTTACCTGGCGTCGGCTGCCGGCTGCATGCGCAGGGCTGGCAGCAAGGTTGCCGGGTTGCCGTCGTTGGGTGCGGCCGCAATCCCCAGCAGCCGGGTCATCAGCGCATAGACATCCACGTTGTCCAAGCCCGGCAGTGTCCTGCCCTGCGCCAGATCGGGGCCTTGCGCCAGGAACACCGCGCGCATCGACGGCAATGCCGGATCGAAGCCGTGCGAGCCACGCGTGCCTTGGTGCGCGCGTTTGGCAAGCTTGTCCGGGAATAGGGCATCCCAGCCTGCGTGCATCTGGCACACGATCGACGGAATGCGCGGGTGGCTACCGTACTGCCAGCGTGCCGGCAGCTCCGCCTTGCGCCAGCAGTCGTAGTGGTCGTGCGCACCAAGCACGCTGGCCTCGGCAGCGGCCCGTTGCCCTGGCAGTGGCTCCAACCCGATCACCTGGCCGTCGATGACGGCGGTGGCGATCTGCGGTGGCGCGATGTCTTCCACGCTGATAGCATGCCCTGGCGCCACCTCGGCCATGCCATGGTCGGAGACCACGATGATGTTGGTGCGCGCACGCGTGCCATCGCGTTGTATGCCTGCCAGCAGCCGGCCGATGGCCGCATCCACAGCGCGCACGGCATCGGCGTATTCGCGCGATTCCGGGCCGTGGTCGTGGCCGGCTTCGTCCACATGTTCGAAGTACAGCGTGACGAGGCGATTGCGCCGGGCGCCGTCGGCTTTGGAGCCAGCCCCGCACCGCGTCCACCCGCGTGTCCAGGCGCACGCCTTTTGGGTAATGGCGCCACTGCGCCGGGCGCGCGCCCTTGATCGCCGCCTCGCTGCCTGGCCACGACCAGGTGGCCGCATGCTGGCCGGTGCTTTCCACGCCCACCCACACCGGCTCGCCGCCCCACCAGTGCGCATCGCCCACCGCCTCGGGCTTGCTCAACCAAAAATCTCCCAGCGTCGGGTCGCGCATGCTGTTGTGCACGATGCCGTGGTGGTCCGGGCGCAGCCCGGTGACCACGGTGTAGTGATTGGGAAACGTCAGCGACGGATACGACGGCGTCATCCAGCGCGCACGCACGCCTTCGCGTGCCAGTTGCGACAGGTTTGGCGTGATGCCGCGATCGAGCATGTCGGCGTGCAGGCCGTCGATGGAGATCAGCAGCAAGGTGTGCGGCGTGCTGGCGGATGGGGTGTTCGCCGCTGCAGTTGGCAACTGCGTGGGCGCGCTGTGCGCGAATGGCTGGCTGCGACAGGCAGCAAGCAAGGCAAGCGCCGTTGCGGCAACTACAAAACGTCGGTCGATCATGGCGTTAGTTTACGTCGCAGCGATGACGCCGCGACGTCAGCCGCTGCGTAGTGCCGATGTCGGGGCGAACAGATCGTCGGCACGTGCGGCGCTACGTGGCGACCAACCTTCCAACTGCAACAGCGCCTGCTTGGTCGGCAGGCCACCGCCGAAGCCGGTCAACGCGCCATTGGCACCGATCACACGATGGCAGGGCAGCACGATCGGCAGCGGGTTGCGCCCATTGGCAGCGCCCACCGCGCGGCTCGCGGCCGGCTTGCCCACCGCCTGCGCGAGTTGTGCGTAGCTCCAGGTCTGCCCGAACGGAATCTGCGCCAGCGTGCGCCAGACCGTTAGCTGAAACGGCGTGCCGGTCGGCGTCAGCGGCAGATCGAAACTGCGCCGCCCGCCATGCAGGTAATCGAGCAGCTGTTCGCGTGCTGCGCGCACCAGCGGCGCATCGGGGTCGTGCAACCAGCGTGCACGGCCGATGGCGTCGTAGCGGTTCTGCGCGAACAGGATGTGGTGCACGCCGGTGTCGTCGGCGGCCACGCTGAGCGCGCCGATCGGCGAGGGAAAGGTGTCGTAGTACAGGGTGCTCATACGCGGGTGTCGTTGCGGTCGTTGGCCAGATGCCACAGGTGCAGCACGGCGTAGGCGCGCCACGGTCGCCATGCCTGCGAATGCGCTTCGGTGGCGCGTTCGCTCAAACGCGCCGGTGCGCCGAGGACCTGTTGCAGGATCAGATCGCCGGCGGGAAACGCATCCGGATGCGAGAGCGCGCGCATGGCGGTGTAATGCGCGGTCCACGGACCGATCCCGGGTAGCGCGGTGCAGGCGGCGATGAAATCAGCCAGGCGCGCTGCCCGGCACCGAAGTGCAGCTGGCCTTGGGCGCAGGCCGATGCCAGTGCACGCACTGTGGCGGCGCGCGCACGCGGCAGCCCGAGTTGTTCCAGCGGCGCGTCGGCCAACTGTTCGGGCGTGGGAAAGCTGCGATCCAGTCCGGGTGGCATGTCGGCATGATGACCTCCGTGGCGGTCGACCAGCCGCGCTGCCAGCGTTGCCGCGCCGGCCACGCTGATCTGCTGGCCCAGCACCGCGCGCACCGCCACCTCGAAGCCGTCCCAGCCACCGGGCACGCGCAGGCCGGGTCGGCGTGCGATCGCTTCGGCCAGCAGCGGTTCCGGCGCCAGCGTGGCATGCACGGCCTGCAGGTCGGCATCCAGATCGAACAGCCTGCGCACGCGCCGCACGATCTGCGGAATCTGCCGCGGGTCGGTGGCACCGATGCGCAGCAGCAGTTCCGCGTGCTGCGGTGCCGCGCTGACCTCGATCACGCTGGCCTCGCCCGGCGCGCCGATCACGCGACGGTAGCCGTTGGCATCGACCTGCTCGATGCCAGGGATCGCACGGCGCTGCAAAAATGCCAGCATCGCCGGCAGATCCAGCGGCGGGCGATAGCCCAGGCGCAATGTCAGTTCGCCGCCCGGTACCTCGGCACGCTGCTTGCGCAGTGCAGAAGGCGGCATGCCGCAGCCCTGCAGGAAGGCGGCATTGAAGCGGCGCAGGCTGTTGAAGCCGGCCGCGAGCGCGACCTCGGTGACCGGCAAGGCGGTTTCGGTCAGCAGCTGCTTGGCCAGCAGCAACCGATGCGTGCCATGCACCTGGATCGGCGTGGCGCCCAACTGCTGCACGAATTGCCGTTGCAGTTGGCGCGCGCTCACGCCAACCGCATCGGCAAGGGTCTGCACCGGCTGCGCCTGCAGCGCGCCGTCGGCAATCATCGCCAGCGCACGCTGCACGCTTTCTTCGCCCAGATGCTGCTGCGCCTGCGGCGACAGCTCCGGCCGGCAGCGCAGGCACGGCCGGTAGCCGGCGGCGCTGGCCGCCGCGGCAGTGGGGTAGTAACTGATATTGGCCGGCTTGGGCGCCGGCGCCGGGCACACCGGGCGGCAATAGATGCCGGTGCTACGCACGGCGGTGAAAAACAGCCCCTCAAAGCGTGCATCGCGTGCCAGGCGGGCGCGGTCGCATTGGGTTCGGTCGGGCGTTGCGGTCTGCATGGGGCCAGTCTATGCGCTTGCCCCAGCGCCGGCTGGCCGTTTTCGGACAGGGTTGCAGCGGGCCTGCGCGTTCATGGCTGGGTCAACCCATCGACCCATTCAGCCATAGACTGCGGGTGATCTTCGTCGCGCTCCGTGCCCCACATCATGCTGAAATCGGCTTGTCTGTCACTTGCCTGCTTGTTCCTGCTGGCCGCCTGCGATCGGTCGGCGACCTCCGCCGATGCAGCGGTTGCGCAGCAAAGTGGCGCAGGGCAGGCGGGCGATGGCGATCACATGGTGTCGGTGGATACGCCCGACCCGGTACTGCCGCCGCGCCCGCGCACGCAGGCGGGCGCGGCGGGCTGGCCGCAGGCGGAACTGGAATCGGGCCAGGCCTGGATCAGCTGCGCGACCGATTACAGCCGCGAGGCCGGCGACGGCACGTTGCTGCCGGCACTGGACCGGGCCAGCGTGGAAGCGGCGTTGGCGCCGTGCCGCGAGACCGGGCTGGTGCGGGTGCGCTATGCCGGCAAGATCAACGCAGGGTTTGCCGCGCTGGTGTGGCGTCTGGCGTCGGTCGCCGAGCAGTGGAAGTTGCCGCATCGCATCCTGGACCTGGATTCCAGCGGCGGGCAGGTGGAAGCGGCGATCCGCGCCGGCGACACCATCGGCGAATCCAACTGGACCATCTGGGTGCGCGAAGGCGCGATCTGCCACAGCGCCTGCGTATTCGTGCTGGCGGCTGGCGACAACCGCCTGGTCGCCGGCAAGGTCGGGATTCACCGCATGATGCGGATCAGTTCCAAGGCGACCTCGCGCGCCGAGCTCAATCGCGAACTGCGCGAGGTCTACGGCAACGTCAAGGATTACCTGGAGCGCAACGGCGTGGCGGTGGCGGTGGCCGACCTGATGATGACCGTGCCCAACCGCAGCCTGCGCCTGCTCACCATGGAAGAGTTGTGCGAATACGGGCTGGATGGCACCAACGCCGTGCAGGACGATCTGGAACGCATCCGCCAGATGCGCAAGTGCGGCGATGCCTTCGTACGCCGCAAGGACGCGTTTCTGGTCGCCTTCGACCAGAAGTGCAAGGGCGAGGGCGCGGACCTGGATACGGTCAATGCCTGCGGCCTGGCCTTGAAGCAGCGTTTCGGCTTTCCGGATGCGGCCTGCCCGGAAGAAAGCCCGCTGGCCGAAACCGATGCCGCGGCGCTGCCGGCCAGCCCAACGGCCGAGACGCAGACCGATGAGGCGCAGCGCGACCAGACACAGAACGGCCAGGTCCAGTGTGATGCCGCGGCCGCTGGAACACCTGCAGCCGAGCCGGAAGCGGCACCAGCGCAGGATGCTGCCCAGGCTGACCCGCCCTCGGCCACGCACCCCGACGGCTGAGTGCAGCGATGGGCTTCACGCGTATCGCACTGCGCGCTGCCTATCGTCGCTGCATCACAACCGAGCCGGTGGCGTATGCGAGGCAAGACCAAGGGTGTGTTACTGGCATATCTCCCGTCGGCCCTGTTGGTGCTGGTTGGCTTCGGCGTGGCCGAGTTGCTGCGTCTGGCCGCTGCCGCCATGCACGAACAATGGCCGGCGACACTGGCAACGTGGCTGAGTCTGGCGGCGCTGATTGCCGCGATCGCGCGTGCCTTCTGGGTCAGTTGGCGTCTGTGGCGGCCGCGTGGCGTGGCGGCTGTTCCGCCGGCTCCCGGGGGCGAGGTCTAGCGCGCGCAGACAACGGCGATGGGACCTCACTGGTGCGGGCCTGTGAGGGATGTGCGCTTGTTAACTTCAAGGCATGGCCGCATGCGTGCGTACCTAGCCGATGCCGACATCAGCAGCATTCCTGCACACTCCAAACAGAAGGATGACAACGCCGCTGCCAGACCTGATGACGTCGAATGCGCGCGGCCGTGGCCGGACTTCCCTGCTCGCCGCTCGCGCGCTCGATCAGTGTGTTTTCGAAAAGCCCCGCGTCAGCGCTTGCCCTGTTGTCTTCAGCGCCGTCCCCGAGCCTGCACTAAAGCTTGTGTTGCGCACGACGCATTCTAGACTGCGCTACCCACCGAAAGGCGGGCGGCGCCTTCCCTTTCAACCCGATCCGTACAAGGTCCCCGTCCCATGTTTCGTTCTCGTCTGGTTATCGTGTTGGCACTGGCTCCAGCGCTGGCGTTCGCTCAACAACCGCACGCCGCCAGTCGCCCGGCTGGCCCGGCTGCGGGGCAATCGGCAGCTGCAGCGCCCGCAGGGCAGCCGGCGCTCAGCCCGGCGCAGCAGGCGCAGCTGACCAAGCAGAACACCGAAATGACCCAGGCCGCCTTGCGCGTGGCGCAGATGGTGGACGGCAACCAGGTCGCGTCCTTGTGGGATGGCGCGTCTAAGGTGGCCAAGACCGCGGTCAAGCGCGATGTCTTCGTCAGCCAGATCGGCACCGAACGCGCGCGGCTGGGTGCGGTGGTGGGGCGCGGGCAGGGCTCGGTCACGCGGGTCAAGTACGGCCCTGGCGCGCAGGTGCCCGAAGGCCTGTATGTCAACGTGAGCTTCCCGACCCGCTTCGCCAAGGCGCAGCAGCCGGTCCGCGAGCTGGTGTCGTTCCGTCTGGACGAAGACAAGACCTGGCGGTTGGCCGGTTACAGCCTGCGCACGGCGGTGAAGTGATGTTTCCATCGGCCGGGAGAAACGTATGCAACTGACGATCGAGCTGCAGATGCTGGGCTGGGCGATGGTGCTCGGGTTGGTGCAATTGCTGGCCGCCTCGGCCAGCATGACCGCCCAGCGCGGCACCAAGTGGAATGCCAGCGCACGTGATGGCGAGGCCAAGCCGCTCACCGGCGTGGCGGCGCGGTTGGACCGCGCGTTCCGCAACTATCTGGAAACTTTTCCGATCTTCGCGGCCGCCGTGCTGGCGGTGAGCGTGGCCGGGCGCACCAGCGCAGAAACAGCACTTGCCGTGCAGCTCTACCTATGGGCGCGCGTGGCCTATGTGCCGGTGTATGCGGCGGGTATTCCGTACCTGCGCAGCGCCATCTGGGTGGTGTCGTTCTGGGGCATCATCAAACTGGTGCGCGCCCTGCTGGGTAGTTTGATGCGGCGTCGCCGGCAGGTGTGAGTTTCAACCCGGCGCTTGCACCCGCGCCAGGATCGTATCGATTGCCCCGGCGCGTTGCCGGTACGCAGGGCCTCTTCAAGGATCGGGATCACCCACGCGCAGCCGGCCTTGGTCACATCTGTGCGCCAGCCGCCAGGCCAGCCTTCCAGTTCGTGCAAGGCCAGCATCGTGCAGCCGCCACGCTCGGCATGTCCGCCGTGGATGGATTGCTCCAGCCAGAACGGCGTGTCCGAATCGATGGCGATCGAAAAAATATAGACGTCGTGCTTCCGGATCGTCGGCTGAGGGCGCGTTGTTGCGCTGACTGATCTCCACCACTTTCATGCGTCAGGCTCGACATCCGGGTCCAGTGCCAGCACGCGAATTTTCACATCGTCCAACTGCACCAGCTGACCAGGACGGATCTTGGCGGTCTTGCGCAGCTCCTGCACGCCGTCGACGCTGACCGCGCCGCTGGCGACGATCGCCTTGCCCTGGCCGCCGCTGTCGGCAATGCCGGCCAGTTTGAGCAACTGGTTGAGTTCGATGTAGTCGCCGTCCAGGTCGAATTCCAGGTATTGCATGGTGTGCTCGGTCGCAGGGAGGCAGCGATTATCCGCTTACTCGCGCTGGAAACGCGCGATCTGTTCCAGCAGGGTTTCGGTGCGGACGAGGCTGCGGCCGGCATGCGCGGTGTCCAGGCGTTCCAGCCAGGGGTGACCGCTGCGTTGCAGCCGTCGATAGCCCAGCCAGGTACCGAGTCCGCCGAGTACGCCGACCAGCAGGTTGCATAGCAGCCAGGCGTGCGGCAGCGACAGATCGATCGGTGAGGGCGCGCCACGCAGCGTCGCGACCCACAGCACCCAGAACGCCACGCCCAGCCACGGCGCCACGCGCGTGCGCCAGCGCCGCAACTGTGCAAGCGCGCGCTGCGTCTGTAGCAGTGGCCCGGCGAAGTCCAATCGCGACAACAGCCACAGTTGGCGGGCCGCAGACGCTGCCAGCGCAACGCACCACACCTGCAACAACACTCCGCCGACGACCGCTGCCGTCTGATCGGCGAACGCAAGCCAGCTGTGGGCAACGATGCCACTCAGTGTGATGGCGCATAGCAGTTGCGCCGATTGGCTCAGCCACAACGGGCGCAGGTGCGCGCGTGCTGCGTGGTTGCGCAGGTCGCCGAGCAGTTGGCCGGTGAGTGCGGCTTGTTGGTCCAGCCGCTGTTCCAGCGAACGCCAGGCCAGGGCGATGTCGTCCAGTTCCATGTCTTGCTCCGGTTGCGGATTGGTGGGGTTTATAGTTCGGCGCGGATGCGCAATTTCAGGCGGCTAGTTTGGTGGCGACATTGGTTTCGCTGATGCCGAGCACTTCGCCGATCTCGCGATAGCTGTGTTGGTCCAGATAGAGCAACAACAAGCCGCGTTCCAGCGGCGGTTGCTGTGCGATGAAGGCATACAGCGCGGCCACCTGTTGTTCGCGGACAGGGTCGTGCGCATGGGGATCGGCGATGCGATCCACCACCGCATCCAGCGCGATCGGTTCGCCGGCCGCGCGGCGGCCGCGCAGATCGCAGATCGCTGATCGCCACGTTCAAGGCGATGCGGTACATCCAGGTGGAAAAGTGCCGACTCGGGGGTCGTAGCCGGGAAATGCCCGCCATGGTTGCGTGGCGATTTCCTGCGCCAGTTCGTCGCGGTCGTCGTGGCCGCGGCAATAGCTGGCCGCCACCTTTAGCACGATGCCGCGATGCTGCCGCAGCAGGGTGCTGAAGCGGGTGTGCAGGTCTGTGTCCAGGGGCATGGCTCCGGCCGGGCAGGTGAAGGGATGACGTGGAGATGATTCGCGCCGGAGCGCAATTCCTCAGAACCTGAATGGACTGTCACGAAAATTTCGACAGCAAGGGGGCTGAAGAGGCACACTATGCGGCTTTGCGCCTGCCGGCTCTGTGCGGCGCCTCCGGAGTTACCCATGACCCAAGAATCATCCGCGCCGCTGCTGTTTGCAGATCTCGGCCTCTCGGACGCTGTGATGAAGGCCGTTGCAAATGTTGGCTACGAGTCGCCGTCGCCGATCCAGGCTGCCACGATCCCCGCGCTGCTGGCCGGCCGCGACGTGCTCGGCCAGGCCCAGACCGGTACCGGCAAGACCGCCGCGTTCGCGCTGCCGGTGCTGTCCAACGCCGATCTCAACCAGGTCAAGCCGCAGGCGCTGGTGCTGGCCCCGACCCGCGAACTGGCCATCCAGGTTGCCGAGGCGTTCCAGAAATATGCCGAAGCCATTTCCGGCTTCCGCGTGCTGCCGGTGTACGGCGGCCAGCCCTACGCTCAGCAGCTGAGCGCGCTCAAGCGCGGCGTGCATGTGGTGGTCGGCACCCCTGGCCGGGTGATCGATCACCTGGATCGCGGCACCCTGGATCTGTCCCAGCTCAAGACGCTGGTGCTGGACGAAGCCGACGAAATGCTGCGCATGGGCTTCATCGACGACGTCGAAGCGGTGCTGAAGAAGCTGCCGGAGCAGCGCCAGGTGGCCTTGTTCTCGGCCACCATGCCGCCGGCCATCCGCCGTATCGCGCAGACCTACCTGAAGGACCCGGCCGAAGTCACCATCGCGGCCAAGACCACCACCTCGGCCAACATCCGTCAGCGCTACTGGTGGGTGAGCGGGCTGCACAAGCTGGATGCGTTGACCCGCATTCTCGAGGTCGAGCCGTTCGACGGCATGATCATCTTCGCGCGCACCAAGGCGGCCACCGAAGAACTGGCGCAGAAGCTGCAGGCGCGCGGCATGGCGGCAGCGGCCATCAACGGCGACATGCAGCAGGCGGCGCGTGAGAAGGCCATTGCCCAGCTCAAGGACGGCAAGCTGGACATTCTGGTCGCCACCGACGTGGCCGCCCGCGGCCTGGACGTGGAACGCATCAGCCACGTGCTGAACTACGACATTCCCTACGACACTGAAAGCTACGTGCACCGCATCGGTCGTACCGGCCGTGCCGGGCGTACCGGCGACGCAATCCTGTTCGTGACGCCGCGCGAAAAGGGCATGCTGCGTTCGATCGAGCGCGCCACCCGCCAGCCGATCGAAGAAATGCAGCTGCCGAGCGTGGACGCGGTCAACGACACCCGCGTGGCCCGTTTCATGACCCGCATTACCGAGACCCTGGCCGGCGGCCAGATCGACATGTACCGCGACCTGCTGCAGCGCTATGAGGCCGAAAACAACGTGCCGGTGATCGATATCGCCGCCGCGCTGGCCAAGTTGCTGCAGGGCGATGCGCCGTTCCTGCTGACCCCGCCGGTGCGTGGTGCGCGCGAGGACACCGCACCGCGCGAGCGTCATGAGCGTGCCGACCGCGGCGATCGCCCGCGCTTCGAACCGAAGTTCGAGCGTGGCCTGCGCGCCGACGGGGAGCGCCCCGCACGTCCGCCGCGCGGTGACGATGCCGGCGGCGAGCGCCCGCGCCGCGAGCCGGCCCCACGTGGGGAGCCGGAGTTCGGCATGGAGAGCTACCGCATCGAAGTGGGCCACAGCCACGGCGTGAAGCCGGCCAACATCGTTGGCGCGATCGCCAACGAAGCCGGGCTGGAAAGCCGCTATATCGGTCGTATCGACATCCAGGACGATTATTCGATCCTGGATCTGCCGGCCGACATGCCGCGCGAACTGCTCGCCCACCTGAAGAAGGTCTGGGTGTCCGGTCAGCAGCTCCACATGCGCAAGCTGGAAGACGGTGAAGCGGCCGGTGCGGCGTCCAAGCCGCGCTTTCCGCGTGGCGGCAAGCCCTCCGGTCGTCCGAACGGCCCGGGCCGTTCG
>NZ_JFAQ01000044.1 GCF_001304695.1 Xanthomonas axonopodis | reverse complement strand
GCCGTGCGGCGTTCCGGGTTGACAGCACGCCCAAGCCCCGTAGGTGGCGAGGGCGGGGGGCGTGTGGCCAAATTTCCCGGCAGGAGGGGGGGGGCGGGGGCGTCCGGGGGCCGGGGGGGGGGGTGGGGAACAGGGTTTCCCGGGTTGGGCGCACCATGGGGAACGCGGGGGGGGGTTTTGCCCCCCCTATCGCGCGCGAACGGGGCGTTATTTGTGATGGAACGGGGGGGGGGGGGGGCGCCTGGCAAACAGGCGAGAGCAGTTGCGGGGTCCAGGCGTCAGCACGACGACAAAACAGACGGCAGCAGCGCTGGCTCGGTGTCGGTGCCTGCCTGCTGCTGGCGCTGTGTTCGCTCGTCGCGGGCGCCTCACCGGCCGGAACGGCACGCTTGCGCGATTACGTCATCGATAGCTTGAGTTCGCGCACCGGGCTGCCGCACAACTCCTTGCGCGACATCGCCCAGACCCGCGACGGGTATCTGTGGTTCGCGACCTGGGAAGGCCTGGTGCGCTACAACGGGCTGGAATTCAACGTGATCGACCGCAGCACGCGCCCGGGGCTGCCCGATAACGGCGTCGGCGCGCTGTACGTAGATCGCGATGGCGCGCTGTGGCTGAGCGATGCGCGCGGCAATCTGGTCCGGCATGGTGCCGACGGACAATGGCGACAGGGGCAGCGGCAAGGGCAGTGGCCGCAGGCGTTGATCCATGCCATGACCATGGACGCTGAAGGCCGCATGTGGCTGTTGTTCGAAGGGCACGGGCTGGGTTGCCTGTGGGCGGACGGGCGCTTTGACTATTTTCCGCCGCACGATGACGCGCCGCGGCAGAGCAGCTTTCCGCGCATGGTGTTCGATGCGCGGGGGCGCTTGTTGATCGGCACCTTCGATGGATTGATCTACCGCGAACCGGATGGGCGCATGCACCGCGCGCCGGCTGCATTCGGGTTTTCACCGGGGTTGGCATGGCCGTATCGCGCAACGGACGGCGCGGTGTGGGTGGTTGCGGGCGATCAGCTGTATCGCCTGCAGGGCGAGCGCGCCGAGCTGGTGCATCGGGTGCCGGGGCAGGGCCACTTCACCGCGATGTTGCAGGGTCGCCACGGCGATCTGTGGCTGGGCAGCGAAAACCAGGGGCTGCTGCGGATCGGGCCTTACGGCGTGGAGCATCTGCCGGCCGGTCGCAGCCTGCCGACCGGGCGCATCGTCAGCCTGCGCGAGGACGCCGAAGGCAGTATCTGGGTCGGCGCCAACGGCGGTCTGTGGATCGCCGGAACCGCCGGCCTGGACCGGATGCTGCCGGACGGGCGCATCGTGCCGGTATCGGTGGTCACGCCATCCGGGCGACGCCTCTCGGTGCTCAGCCTGGCGCTGGACCGGCGCGGCGATCTTTGGGTGGGCACCTATGCCGATGGCGTATTCGTATTGCGCGATGGGCGCGTGCTGCGCCACTACGGCGAGGCCGAGGGCATTCCCGGCGGGCATATCCGTGCGATCGTGATCGGCGACCACGATGCGGTATGGCTGGCAACCCAACGTGGCGTGGTGCAGCTCGTGGATCGCAAGCGCGCGCCGTTGGCGATCGCGGGCTTGCCTGGTCAGCGTGGTGACCGCATTGGCCAGCGTCGATGGCGCGTTGTGGATCGGTTCGGTCGATGGTGCGGCAGTGCTACGCAACGGCAAGCTGTGCCAGTTGAATCTGGAGCAGCTGGGCGGCGCGCGCAGCGTGTTCGGGTTTCAGGCCATCGGCGATGCCATGTGGATTGCGACCGATCGTGGTCTGTATCGCGAGCGCAATGGCGTTCTCGCCCGCTTAGGTCTGGAGCAGGGTATGCCGGTCGACACGGTGTTCCAGCTTGTCGAAGACCGGCTTTGGCAATGCGTGGATCAGCAGCAATCGCGGCATGCTGCGCACCGAATTCAAGACGCTCGATGCAGTTGCCGATGGGCGCGGCACGCTCGCGATCGAACGCTTTGGCGAGATCGATGGCATGGGCAATGCGCAGGCCAACGGCAGTTCCGGCCCCAGCCTGCTGCGGCGTGCCGACGGCACGGTGTGGGTGGCGACAGCTGGCGGCGTGAGCATGGTCGACCCCTCGCGTCTGCAGCGCTTTCGCGAACGTCGCCCGCCGCCGGCAGTGATCGAAAACGTGCAGCAGGATGGCAACCCGTTGGTGTGGCGCCAGCGCGCACAAATGGCTGGCGGGCATCGCTTGAACGTGTCCTACGTCGGCATGAGCTTTCTGCTGCCGGAGCGAATCGAGTACCGCACCCGACTGGAAGGCCTGGACAACACCTGGACCGAACGCGGCCGGCAGCGCAGCGTGGAATTCATTGGCCTGCCGCCGGGCCGATATCGTCTGCACGTGGCTGCGCGCCATCCGGGCGGGGCATGGAGCCCGCACGAAGCGGTGTGGGCGTTCGAGGTATTGCCGCTGTGGTGGCAACGCCAGGATGTGCGCTTTGCCGCGGCGCTGGGCGCGCTCTTGCTGCTGGCCTTGCTGTATCGCGTGTTGCTGCATCGCTACCAGACCCATAACGCGCGCCTGGCCGAACTGGTGCGCAAGCGCACCGAGGACCTGCAACGGCAAGCGCAGCGCTTGCTGCAGGTCAACCAGGAAAAGAGCGAGCTCTTGACGCGTTTGCGCATCAAGTCCGATGTGTTCGAACGCCAGGCGCACGAAGATGCCTTGACCGGGCTACCCAACCGTCGCCACTTCGACGAAGCGCTGGCGAGCGATAGCAGCCGTGCGCGGCGCAGTGCGCGGCTGCTGGTGCTGGCGATTCTGGATATCGATCACTTCAAGCGCATCAACGACCATTATTCGCACGCCAGCGGCGATGCGGTCCTGCACGAGGTGGGAGTGCTTCTCACGGCGGCCGCGCGCCTCGGATCTACCGGCACGCCTGGGCGGCGAAGAATTCGCGCTGCTCTTGGCCGACACCACGCTGGACGAGGCACAGGCGCTTTGCCTGCGCATCCGCGCGCTCTTCCATGCCCGTCACAACTGGGCCAGCGTCGAGGGCTTGCAGGTGACCTTCAGCGCCGGTGTTGCCGCGCTGCGCGACGACGACACCGGCTCGTCGCTGATGCAGCGCGCCGATCACGCCTTGTACGAGGCCAACAGCGCCGGGCGCGATCGAATTTGTATGGGTTAGGAGCGGGGATTCGGGAGTCGGGATTCGCAACAGCAGTGCAGGCGTTCCTTCTCCTGCGGGAGAAAGTGCCCGCGGGGTGGATGAGGGTAGGGCAGCGTGCGGTGTCAGGATTAGATCGTTGAGATTCCGGGAGTGTTGGAAGCGCGCGACAGGCGCTGCCAACGAACAAGCACGGCGCTTTTGCCAATCCCGAATGCCCAATCCCGAATCCCGTCCTCAGACCGGCCCGGGCCAGGCGTTGACGATCTTGCAGAACAGGCGTGCGGTCTGTTCGGTGTCGTAGACCGCGCTGTGGGCGTCGGCCGCATTCCAGTCCAGGCCCGCAGCTTGGGCTGCGCGTGCCAGCACGGTCTGGCCGTAGGCCACACCAGCCAAGGTCACCGTGTCGAACACGCTGAAGGGATGAAACGGGTTGCGTTTGTGGCCCACGCGCGCCACGGCCGCGTTGAGAAAATTCAGGTCGAAATGCGCGTTGTGGCCGACCAGGATTGCGCGCTGGCAGCCGTATTTCTTCACTGCTGCGCACACCGGCGCGAACACATGGTCCAGCGCGTCCTTTTCTTGTTTCGCGAAGCGGAACGGGTGGTCGAGCACGATACCGGTGATTTCCAGCGACTTCGGGTCGATCTCCAGCCCGGGCGCCGGCACCAAGTGGGCGCTAGCGGTCTCGCCGGGAAAGAAGCGTCCATCGGCATCCATTTCGATCGGCACGCAGGCGATCTCCAGAAGTGCGTGCTTGTTCCAGTCGAACCCGCCGGTTTCGACGTCCACCACTACAGGTAGATAACCGCGAAAGCGGCGCGACATCGGCAAAAAAGAGGGGGCAGGCTGTGCATCGACCGGTTCGTTCATCCGCATAGCCTAGCAGGTCGCACGCCGGCCTCTGTCTTGGCTGCACGCTACCACGTCCACACCGGCGGCAGCGATGCCCCGCATGGCCACTCCACTGGCGTTGGCGTGCATTGACGGCCCATGTCTGCGAGCCTTTTTTCGAACCGGGCGGCTGCAGACCACATGCCGTCAGTCGCCCCACGCCGAAATGAAGAGGCCCGACCCGCGTTGCCACGGACCGGGCCTCCCTAACGAGACGGTGAGCGAGCGCTTAGCGCCCAGCAACGACGCTGGTAATCAGCCCGGTGGCCACTGCGATCAGCACGTACGTGTCATCCACGCGCCGCCACTCGTGCCCGTGCGGCGGCGGCTTGAGATGGTGCTTGTGGTAGTCGGCAACGCGGCTGCCATGATGGTCCGGTGCCAGCCGCTCGCCGCGGCGATAAGGCTGGCCGCGCCGGTCGTTGCGGTGATCGTCGTGATGCGCGTTGCGGCGATCATCGCGCCTGTCGTCATGCCTGTCGTCGCGATGGTCGTCATGGCGGTCGGGTCCATGGTCGTCGTGACGCTGCGCGTTGCGGTCACGGTCGTGATCGAGGTCGTGCTGCTGCGGCGCTGCAAACGCTGCGCTAGAGGTCAGTAGCGTCAAGGCCATCAAGGATCCAACGAAACGTTTCATCAGCGGACTCCTGCGTCACAGGAAATGCCTGTGCACCTGCACCGTAGGAGTTCCAAATTGAATACGTAATGAGAAAGCCTTCCGGCACCTCGCCGGCACGACAGTGCCGTCGCGGTCTAGATGACGCCGGTGCTGCTGGTGTCGTCGCGCTTCACACGCGGAGGCAAGGGCTGCTCGCCATGCACCAGGAACCACACGTTCTCGGCGATGTTGGTGGCGTGGTCGCCAATGCGTTCCAGATTCTTTGCCATGAACAGCAGATGCGTACACGGGGTGATATTGCGCGGGTCTTCCATCATGTAGGTGAGCAGCTCGCGGAACAACGCGGTGTACTGCGCATCTAGGCGCGCATCTTCATCGCGGACGCGGATCGCGGCATCGGCATCCTTGTTGCGATACGCCTGTACGGCTTCGCGCACCGCATCGGCCGCCATCTGGCCGAGTGCGCGCAGGCCCACGGTCTGCGGCAGCGGCGGTGCGGAATTGAGCGCGATCGAACGCTTGGCCACGTTGGCTGCGTAATCGCCGATACGTTCGATATCGGCCGGAATGCGCAGGCCGGCCAGGATCTCGCGCAGGTCGCGTGCCATCGGGCCGCGCAATGCCAGCCGCATCACGTCATGGCTGATCGCATGCTCCAGCGCGTCGATCGCCTCGTCGTTGACCACGATGCGGTGCGCGGCATTGTCATCGCGACGCTCCACCACATCCAGTGCGGCTTCCAGCTGCGCCACCGCCGTCTCGCCCATGCGCACGATCTCGGCGACAAGACGGTGCTGCTCCTCGTCGTAGCTTTTGACGATATGGTCGTTGAGGTGCTGGTTCATCGTGATCTCGATTCGTGGCAGTGGTGGATGTCCGCCGTCACCTTGGCGACATGGCAGATGACGCAAATGTCGTGCCGGGCGGTACGGCGGAACTGCGTCAATGCGGCGTTGCGCTGGCGCGTCTTACATCAACCGAAGCGGCCGGTGATGTAGTCCTCGGTCTGTTGTTTGGATGGCTGCGAAAAGATGGTTTCGGTGCGGTCATGCTCGATCAGATCGCCCAGGTACATGAAGGCGGTGTAGTCGGACACGCGCGCGGCCTGCTGCATGTTGTGGGTGACGATCACGATGGTGTAGTCGCGCTTGAGCTCTTCCACCAGTTGCTCGATCCGGCTGGTGGAAATCGGGTCCAGCGCGGACGTCGGCTCGTCCAGCAGCAGCACGTCCGGCCGCAGGGCCACCGCGCGTGCAATGCACAGGCGCTGCTGCTGGCCACCGGAAAGACCCAGCGCGCTCTGCCCCAGCTTGTCCTTGACCTCGTCCCACAGCGCGCCCTGACGCAAGGCCTGCTCGACGCGGTTCTGCATGTCGGCCTTGGACAGTTTTTCGTGGTGGCGGATGCCGTAGGCCACGTTCTCGAAGATCGTCATCGGAAACGGCACCGGCTTCTGGAACACCATGCCCACCTTGCTGCGCAGGCGGTTCATCGGGTACTTCGGCGACAGGATGTTTTCGTTGTCCAGCAATACCTCTCCGCGCGCTTCCATCTTCGGATACAGCGCGTAGATGCGGTTGAAGATGCGCAGCAAGGTCGACTTGCCGCAGCCGGAGGGGCCGATCAACGCGGTGACGCGCTTTTCGGGGATCTCGATGTTGATGCTCTTGAGCGCGTGGTACTTGTCGTAATAGAAATCCAGATTGCGTGCGGCCACCTTCACCGGCGCCTGCGCCGTCGGCGCCCCCGTGGCGGCCGGAACAGCGATGCGATGCATCGGCTTGGCGTTTTGGAGATCGTTCATGTCGGGTGTCCGGAAGGAAAGGTCAGTCATTGGAAATCTTGTTGCGCAAGAGCAGCGCACGTGCGCCCAGGCTGACCAGCAACACGAACACGGTCAGTACCAGCGCGCCGGCCCAGGCCAGCGTTTGCCAGGTGTCATAGGGGCTGCCGGCGAATTGATTCATGACCACCGGCACGCTGGCCATCGGCTGGAAGATGTTGCTGTTCCAGTACTGGTTGCCGAACGCGGTGAATAGCAGAGGGGCGGTTTCGCCGCTGATGCGTGCCAGCGCCAGCAGCACGCCGGTGACGATGCCTGCCGAGGCGCTGCGGTACAGCACCTGCACCGTGACTTTCCACTGGGGAATGCCCAACGACAACGCCGCTTCGCGCATCTGCGCCGGCACCAACCGCAGCATTTCGTCGGTGGTGCGCACCACCACCGGCAGCACGATGAACGCCAGCGACAGCGCGCCGGCGAATGCCGAAAAGCGCCCGCCGGTCTGCATCACGTACAAGGTGTAGACGAACAGGCCCAGCACGATCGAGGGCGCCGACAACAGGATGTCGTTGACGAAGCGCACCACCACGCCGGCCTTGCGTGCGTTGCCGTACTCGGCCAGCCAGGTGCCGGCTGCAACCCCCAGCGGTGTGCCGATCGCCAGCGCCAGCCCGCACATCACCGCACTGCCGAAGAAGGCGTTGAGCAGGCCGCCTTCCTGCATCGGCGGCGGCGTCATTTTGGTAAACAGGTTGAGGTCGATGCCCGGCACGCCCTTGGACACCAGCGTCCACAGGATCCAGGCCAGGAAGAACAGACCAAACAACGCAGTGACGCACGAGAGCAGCAACGCAATGGCGTTGGTGACCCGGCGGCGGTTGTACAGCGATTGCGACACCGAAGCGGCAGACATCAGTTGCCCTCCCGTCGCGACAACTGCATCAGCATGAAGCGCGCGATGGCCAGCACGATGAAGGTGACGATGAACAACACGAAGCCCAGCAGCAACAGGGCTGAACGATAGGTTTCGGTGGCCTCGCCGAAGTCATTGGCGATCAACGCGGCGATGGTGGTGCCGGGTTCCAGCAGCGACGGCGACAGGCGCACCGTGTTACCGACTACGAATGCAACTGCCATGGTTTCGCCCAGCGCACGGCCCAGCCCCAGGAACACGCCGCCGATCACCGCCGAGCGGGTATAGGGCAGCACGATGTCCCAGCTCACTTCCCACTTGGTCGAGCCCAGCGCGTACGCCGATTCTTTCAAGCGCGTGGGCACGGTCAAAAACACTTCGCGCATCACCGAGGAGATGAAGGGAATCACCATGATTGCCAGCACGAAGCCGGCGGTCAGCAGGCCGATACCCAGCGGCGGGCCCTGAAACAACGGGCCGATCAGCGGCAGCGTGCCGAGATGATCGTTGAGCCACGGTGTGACGTGTTCGGTCATCACCGGCACCAGCACGAACAGGCCCCACATGCCGTAGATGATCGACGGGATGCCGGCCAGCAGTTCGATGGCGGTGCCCACTGGCCCACGCAGCCAGCGCGGCGCCACTTCGGTCAGAAAGAACGCGATGCCGAAACTCACCGGCACCGCAATCAGCATCGCGATGACCGCCGTGACCAGGGTGCCGTAGATCGGTGCCAGCGCACCGTATTTGTTTTCGACCGGATTCCATTCGGCCGAATAGAAGAAACTCAGGCCCTCCATCTGCAAGGCATGGCGTCCGCCCCACAGCATCGACAGTGCCGCGCTGCCGAGCGCCAACAGGACGAAAACGACCATAGCGGCCAGCGCAAGCTTGAACAGGCGATCGGCGCGTGCGTCGCGCAGGTCGCGGCCGCGTGGCGCGGTCATCGCTTCGGGAATGGCGGTGGCATTCATTCGATTGGACTCGTCACCCGCGCAACGGCGGGAGCGTGAGACAGCAGGAACGGCGAGGCACCTTCAGGTACCTCGCCGCAGCGCAGCCCGCCGCATGGGCGGGTGCAGGGCATTACTTGAACTCGCTGCCCCAATAGGCTTCGATCTGCTTCACCAGCTCCGGGGGCAGCGGCACGTAGTGCAATTCGCTGGCCTGGGCCTGGCCGATTTCCAGCGCCCACTTGAAGAAGTCCAGCGTCGCCTTGCTGCGCGCCGCGTCCTTGGGCTGCTTGTGCATCAACATGAAGTTGGTCGCGGTGATCGGCCACGACTTTTCGCCCGGCGCATTGGTAATCACCAGATTGAAGTCACGGGCGTTGGCCCAGTCGGCGCTGGCAGCGGCGGCGGCAAAGCTCTCCGCATTCGGCTCGACCCACTGGCCGGCTGCGTTCTGCAGCGAGGTGTACGGCATCTTGTTCTGCAGGGCGTAGGCCAGCTCGACATAGCCGATCGAGCCCTTGATCTGCTGCACGTACGACGCAACGCCCTCATTGCCCTTGCCGCCCACGCCACCCGGCCACTGCACCGCGGTGCCTTCGCCGACCTTGCTCTTCCACTCCGGGCTGACCTTGGACAGGTAGTTGGAGAAGTTGAAGGTGGTGCCCGAACCATCCGAGCGATGCACCAGGTTGATCTTGGTGGCCGGCAGGGTCACGCCCGGGTTGGCCGCGGCAATGGCCTTGTCGTTCCACATCGTGACCTTGCCCAGAAAGATGTCGCCCAGCAGAGCGCCGGTCAGGCGCAGCTTGCCCGGCGCGATGCCTTCCAGATTGACCACCGGCACAACGCCGCCAATGGCAGACGGGAACTGGCCAAGGCCAGCCTGTTGCAGTTCAGTGCTGTCCAGCGGCTTGTCGGTCGAACCGAAATCCACGGTCCCGGCCTTGATCTGGGCAATGCCGCCGCCGGAGCCGATCGACTGGTAGTTGACCTTGTTGCCGGTGGCGGCGTTGTAGTCGGCCGACCACTTGGACACCAGCGGGTAGATGAAGGAAGCACCGGCGCCGGAAATTTCAGCGCCCTTGCTGTCGCTGGCGGTGGCGCCGGCGGTCGGCGCGCCCTTTGCGGCGTCTGCGGACTGTGCGTCCTTGCCAGGCGAGCACGCGGCCAGGGCGAGGGCGATGGTGAGGGACAGGGCGGTCAGGCTGGCCGACTGCAATTTCATGGAAGCTCCGAGGCTGGATTGACCGGTATCTCCGGCAGACACACTATGAAATGATGTTTTTGTTACACCTGCATGACAGCACCTTCCGGCCAACGCACAAAAAAAGACGCGGACCGCGGAGGGTGTTGCACCCTCCGGGATCCGCGTCCCGGGGGCCGACGCTGGGGAGAGAGACGGCGTCGGTCCTTTACGCGTTTTTTTTCGTGCTTGCTGCCAGGCCTTGGTGCAGGCACCTGGTTGCCATTTCAGGTGGCCATGCAGATCACCGGCATGAACCAGATAATCGCCCATGCCGTTTTAAAGCATGGCTTGCCCACCTTGGCGCTGCACCAGCGGCCTGTGTCGTCCTTAGTGCGGCAGATTCTTGGCCCAGTACGCCTCGATCTGGGTCACCAGCGTGTCCGGCAGCGGTACGTAGTCCAACTGTTTGGCCTGCGCATCGCCGTTGGTGTAGACCCAACGGAAGAATTCCAGCGTGTTCTTCAGGCCAGCCGGGTTCTTCGGCTTCTTCTGCACCAGGATGAAATTGGTCGCCGTGATCGGCCAGGCGTTATCGCCGGCCGCATTGGTCATCACCAGATAGAAGTCCTTGGCCGTGCCCCAGTCGGCGCCGTTGGCAGCGGCGGCGAAGGTTTCGTCCGACGGCTGCACGAACTTGCCGGCAGCGTTCTTCATCGCGGTGTAGGCCATCTTGTTCTGCAGCGCGTACGACAGCTCGACATAGCCGATGCCGCCCTTGATCTGCTTCACGTAGGCAGCCACGCCCTCGTTGCCCTTGCCGCCGATGCCGGTCGGCCACTGCACGGCGGTGCCTTCGCCCACCTTGCTCTTCCAGTCCGGGTTGACCTTGGACAGGTAGTTGGTGAAATTGAAGCTGGTGCCCGAACCGTCGGAGCGGTGCACCACGGTGATCTTGCCTTCCGGCAGCTTCATGCCCGGGTTGAGCGCGGCGATGGCCGGGTCGTTCCAGGTGCTGACCTTGCCCAGGAAGATGTCGCCCAGGGTCTTGCCATCCAGCTTGAGCGTACCGGCGGCGACGCCCGGGACGTTGACCACCGGCACCACGCCGCCGATCACCGAGGGAAACTGGGCCAGGCCGGCGGCGGCCAGTTCTTCCGGCTTGAGCGGGGCGTCGGACGAGCCGAAGTCCACGCTGGCCGCCTTGATCTGGGCAATGCCGCCGCCCGAACCGATCGATTGGTAGTTGACCTGCTTCTTGGTGGCGGCGTTGTAGTCGGCAGACCACTTGGATATCACCGGGTAGATGAACGAAGCACCGGCACCGGTGACATCGGCAGCCTGGGCACACAGCGCCAGCGAGGCGGCGAGCACGCCGATGGCCAGACGGGTCTTGAAGGAGTGGATCACGGAACAGCTCCTGTAGCGAAGGGATAAGGACGTCCCGCCGTGGTGCCATTGCAGGGCAACGGCATGACCATGCGGTGTCTGGGAAATGACAGACCGATGACGGCGTTGCGCCGTCGGATGCGCAGGCCGGTAGGAAGTGGCGACGCACTTACCAGTAGAACTGCGCGCGTGCTTCGATGATCGACGGGTTGTCGTCGACCAGGCCGCGCGTGGCGCTGTTGTAGCGGGTGCTGTCGACCTTGGCGTAGTCGAGCGCCAGCTTGAAGTTGGAGCGCCAGTACCAATTGGCGCCGACCGTCCAGATGTTCATCTTGCCGCCCAGCACGCCATCGACGAACGGCGTGTTGCCGTTGGCAACCAGGTGGCCATCGTTGAGGTCCAGGGTGTCGTAGCGCACCGCCAGCTGCCACATGCCCGATGCCGGCTCGTTGGGCAGCGGAGTGGTCGGCACGCCAGCCTTGTAGACCCAGGTTTCGCCGGTGAGGTTCCAGACGCCGCTCACGTACCAGCCGTCGCTCTTATAGTCGTGCGCATTGGCACCGATGCGGTTGGCGTTTTCCTGGAAGTACTCGCTCTGCAGCTTGAACGGCCCGGTGATCCACATCGCCTCGGCACCGGCCACGCCGACGTTGTCCACATTGGTGATGGCGCCGCTGTCGATCAGGCGAACGGTGGTCAGGTCCGCGTCCGGGCGTGCGCGCAGGCGCAAGGTGTCGTCGTCGGTGTCGTAGGCCAGGTAGCTCAGGCCGAAGTGCAGCACGTTGCCAGTCTCGTTGATCGGCGCCCAGGTGCCCCGCGCGCCATAGCCGCTGCCGTGCGCCTGGTTACGGGTCAGCTCGCGGCCGAATGCACTGGCGGTCACGCTCCAGTTGTTGTCGCCCATGCCATAGGCCACGCCCAGCCGGCGCGAGATGCCATAGGTGTTCGTCACCGACGCCTTGGAGACGAAGTCGTTGTTCTTGGTGCTGGACAGTTCTTCCAGGCTGTTGGGCTGCTTGAACTGGCCGATCTGCAGGTAATTGTTCGCGTTGCCGCCGAACTTGTACTTGATGTTGTTATCCAGGAACCGGCCGGTGCTGCGAATGGTGGTGCCACGGATGGTGACTTCCTTCAGCACGCTCGGGTCATAGCCGGCAACCCATTCGAAGTTGCCCGGGCCCTTTCCCTTGAGGACCAGCTCGGCGCGCCGGATGCTGAATTCGGAATTGTCGCCATTGGCACCGATCGGACCGTTGAGGTCCTGCACATCGTTGTGGAACCAGTTGCCGTCTGCCTGTACCAGGCCTTCCAGCGAGATTTCCGAACCACCGATCACATCGATGGCGATCTCGGCATGTGCCACAGGGGCGGCCAGTGCCAGTAGCAGCGCGGAACCAAGCAGAGTGGGAGCGAGTTTCATAGATGCCTTGCGACCTGAGAAAGTGGGCGCAGGCTAGGGTGTGAAGGTTGCGTTAATGTGACAAAAAACAGAAACGTAATACGTGATTTTTGCCAAAAAAGACAACATATTACGTGAGTTTAAACTATGTCAGTGTGTGTCAAGAAACTGAACAACGCTGGTTCATGACAGCACCCGGCGACGATCTCAAGTTGTTGAATGTCCGAGCTGCGCCGCTAACGTCCTGAACTGGAGCCACGTCAGCCTGAACACATGTGTCAGTTTGTGCGGCGCATCACTTGCCTACGCGGCGTCAAAAACGTTAGCTTCGAGGCCATGTTTCCTCGATTCCTCCAAATGCTGTTGGTCTGCCTGCTCGCGCTTTCCGCGTGGTCGGCAGCCAACGCGCACGCGCGCATGCATGATGCGTTCGTGAGCGACGGCTTGGCAGTGATGGTGGATGCTGGCGAAGAACGCGATGCAGCAGAAGATCCGCAGGACGACTGCGATGCACAGAGCCAAGTCGACACACAGCCTGCAGACGATATCCCCCTGCTCTCCCAAGCATGGCCGATGCTGGCGCGGTATTCTCCCTCTTGGCATGCGCATCACGCGCCGGCAAATCAAAAACGCGACCTGATCCCAAAGCTGCGTCCTCCAAACGCACTGCTTGCCTGATCCCCGCTGTCGCTGTACCCGGTGCTTTCTGCGCCGGATTTCCGATTGATTTGTTGTCTTTGCAATTCGCGGTTTGCGCCGCGGACGGCTATTCGTTGCCCAGAGGAATCTCCCATGGAAAGTTTGCTAGAAGGTTTTCGTCATTTCCGTAAGGAAGTGTATCCGCGCCAGAGTGCGCGCTTTCAGGAGCTGGCAGGCGGCCAAAGCCCGCATACGCTGTTCATTACCTGCGCAGATTCGCGCGTCATGCCGGAGTTGATCTTCTCCGCGCAACCAGGCGAGCTGTTCGTCTATCGCAATATCGGCAATGTGGTGCCGCCGTACTCGCAGCATGTCAGTGGCGTGGTGGCAGCGATCGAATACGCCATCGCGGTGCTGGGCGTGCGGCATATCGTGATCTGCGGTCATACCGATTGCGGCGCGATGAAGGCCGTGCTCAAGCCGGAGTCGCTGGAAGACGTGCCCTCCGTGGCAGCGTGGCTCAAGCACACCGATGCGGCGCGTCATGTCACTGCGCATCACGGGCACGATCCGCACAGCCAGGAAGCGCTGAGCTGCATGACCGAAGAGAACGTGGTCTCGCAGTTGGATCATCTGCGTACGCAGCCGGTGGTGGCAGCGCGTCTTGCCGCAGGCACTTTGCGGATCCATGGTTGGATCTACGATATCGCCCACGGGGAGATCCGCGCCTTCGATGCCGAGAAGGGTGGCTTCCGGCCGCTACTGGCCGAAAGCACCCCCGAAGCCACTCCACGCCCGCGACTGCAGCAAGTCGTGCGCGCTGAACTGGCCTGACGGAGCCCACCATGAACACATCAGGTATCGGCGGATATTTCCGTCAGGGACTGTTTGGGCGTGATTTATTGGCGCCTGTCGTGGTCTTTCTTGTCGCGCTTCCGTTGTGCATGGGGATTGCGATCGCATCCGGCATGCCGCCGGCCGCAGGCCTGATCACCGGCATCGTCGGGGGTTTGGTTGTCGGCTTTCTGGCGGGTTCCCCGCTGCAGGTGAGCGGGCCGGCCGCCGGCCTGGCTGTGTTGGTGTTCGAACTGGTGCGTGAGCACGGCGCTGCCGCGCTCGGGCCGGTGATCCTGGTGGCCGGTGCGATTCAGCTGGTGGCCGGTCTGTGCCGCGCAGGTGTGTGGTTCCGGATGACATCGCCGGCGGTGGTGGCCGGTATGTTGTCGGGCATCGGCATCCTGATCGTGGCCTCGCAGGCGCACGTGTTGGTGGATGCCGCGCCCAAGGCACGCGGTCTGGAAAACTTCGCTGCATTGCCTGGCGTGTTGTGGCAGGCCATCAGCGAGGGAACCGGCCGGAATGCGCTGCTGGTGGGCCTGGCGACGATCGGCATCATCCTGGCCTGGGACAAGCTGCGCCCACAGCGTCTGCGGTTTCTGCCGGGTCCATTGATCGCGGTGGTGGTTGTCACGGCAACCGTGCAGCTGCAGGGCTTGAACATCAACAAGGTGGATGTTCCCACCAACTTGTTCTCTGCGATCAGCATCCCCAGCATTTCCGACATCTCTGGCGTGTTCAACCACACCTTGCTGGTCTCGGCAGTGACCTTCGCCTTCATCGCCAGCGCCGAAACCTTGCTGTCGGCGGCGGCGGTGGACCGCATGCATCAGGGCGCGCGGACGCAGTACGACCGTGAGCTGGCGGCACAGGGTGTGGGAAATATGCTCTGCGGCTTCCTGGGCGCACTGCCGATGACCGGCGTGATCGTGCGCAGTGCGGCCAACGTGCAGGCCGGTGCGGCAACTCGTGCATCGACCATCCTGCACGGCAGCTGGCTGCTGGTGTTCGCCATGCTGTTGCCGTGGCTGTTGCGGATGACGCCGGTGGCGTGTCTGGCCGGCATCCTGGTCTATACCGGCGTGAAGATGATCAAGATCGGGCAGGTCAAGGAACTGGCGACCTATGGCCGGGGAACGGCCGCGATCTACCTGGCGACCACCTTCGCGATCGTGGCGACCGACTTGCTGACCGGCGTGCTGATCGGCTTCGGTTTGTCGCTGTTCCGTCTGGCGCTGCATTCTTCGCGTCTGAAGGTCGAGGTGCGCGAGCACGCCGACAAGAAGGACGAAATGCATTTGACCCTGCAGGGTTCGGCCACCTTCCTGAAGGTGCCGGCGATGGCACGGATGCTGGAAAGCGTGCCGCCGAACACTGCACTGCATCTGGATGTGGCCAAGCTGCACCACGTCGATCATGCCTGCATCGAGTTGTTGCGCGACTGGAGCCGCAATGCAGCCTCGCGCGGCTGCGAACTGGTGGTGGAATGGAAGGAGCTGGATCGACGTGTCGAAGGCCAGCCCACGGTGGATGGCGTGCTGGTGGAACAGCGCGTCGAGCAGGCGAAAGCTGCGTAAAGTGTTGTAAGCGCCCGGCGTTCGCGCCGGGTGACCCCCATCGTGATCGGGTGATGCATGGCGCCGAAAGACGCATCATCCGGTCGCGATTTTTTTGGGGCGGGGATTGGGGAATCGGGATTGGGGAATCGGCAATCGGCAATCGGCAATCGGCAATCGGCAATCGGCAATCGGAAAAGCTTGCGACCTTGCGGTTGCTGCGTGTGGGTCAAGGTTCGCTGTTGCGCCGTTGCTGTGACCCCAGAGCTGCATCAAATTTTGGTTTTTGTCTGCCGGTCCGGAGCCGGCTGCGTCTTGTCGCGGTAGCGGCATAGATCGTGGATGACGCAGCCCGGGCAATCCGGCTTGCGTGCCTTGCACACGTAGCGTCCGTGCAGGATCAGCCAGTGATGCGCATCGTGCAGAAACTCGGCCGGAATCACCTTGACCAACTTGTCTTCGACGGCGCGCACGTCCTTGCCTGGCGCAAGACCGGTGCGGTTGGAAACGCGAAAGATATGCGTGTCCACGGCCATGGTGGGCTCGCCGAAAGCGGTGTTGAGCACCACGTTTGCGGTCTTGCGGCCAACGCCGGGCAGTGCTTCCAGCGCGGCGCGATCATGCGGCACGTCGCCGCCGTAGCGCTCCAGCAGGATGCGGCAGGTGGCGATGACGTTCTTGGCCTTGGCGTTGAACAGGCCGATGGTGGAGATATATCGCTTCAGGCCTTCTTCGCCGAGATCGAGAAGGTCGCGCGGGGTGTTGGCTACCGGATACAGCTTGCGGGTCGCCTTGTTGACGCCGACATCGGTGGCCTGCGCCGACAGCAGCACGGCGATCAATAGCTCGAATGGGGTGGTGTATTCCAGCTCGGTGGTGGGGTGCGGATCGAGTTCGCGCAGGCGCTCGAACATTTCCTGTATCTCGGGCTTGCGCATGCTGCTGCCACGACGCGCCGGTGCCGTTGCCTGAGGTGTGTTCATGGCTGCGCTCCGCCAGCGGCTTTCGCCTTTGCGCGCGCCAGGATGGCAGCGGCCAGCGGCGGCAGTGCGGGCGTTGCCGGTTGGCTGGCGGCCGGGGCGGGCGCCCTGCGCGCGTCGCGTTCGGCAGCCCGGCGTTGCAGGCGCGCCGAGCGCGCGCGATAGCGTTCGCGCGCGGCCCAGGCGTCTCGTAAACGGCGTTGCGCGCTTAGCAACGTGGCGCAGACCTGCGGGCAGTCGGCGTCCAGCGCATCGTGCTGCGGGTCGGGCAGGTACGCCATCAAGCCTAGTGCCAGCGCACGATCCAGGTCGTCGGCCTGCACACAATCGAACAACAGCAGCGGCAATGGACGCGATGCCGGAATGAGGTCGAGCGTCATGGCGATATCAACGATTGCGGAACTGCGCGAGGCGTTTTTCTAGAAATGCGCGCGTGCCTTCGCGCATATCGTCGGTGGCGAACAACAACGCAAATTGCGCGGTTTCCAGCTGCAGGCCTTCTTCGATGGCGCATTCGCCGCCGAACACCACCGCATCGAGAATGCCGCGCAGTGCCAGCGGCGCTGCAGTTGCCAGGCGTTGCGCAAGCGCCAGGGTTTCTTCGTGCAGGGCATCGGCTTCGACCACGCGATTGACCAGGCCCAATTGCAGTGCGCGGGCTGCGTCGATCGGCAGGCCGAGCAGGCACAGTTCCAACGCTGCGGCGCGACCGGTCAGACGCAACAGGCGCTGCGTGCCGCCAAAGCCCGGGATCAGGCCGAGATTGATTTCCGGTTGCCCCAGGCGCGCAGTGGTCGCGGCGATACGAAGATGGCAAGCCATCGCCAGCTCCAGGCCGCCGCCCAGCGCAAAGCCATTGATCATCGCGATCACCGGCTTGGGCATGCGCTCGATCCGGCGCATCAGCTGCTGGCCCAGCAACGAGAATTCGCGGCCCTGAATCGCCGACAGATCATTCATTTCCGCGATATCCGCACCCGCCACGAATGCCTTTGGGCCGGCGCCGGTGAGAATCACGGCGCGGACATCGTCGGCAGCGGCTGCGTTTTGAAACGCCTGATCCAGGACCTGCATGGTCTGCTGGTTCAATGCGTTCAGTTTGTCCGGTCGATTGACCGTAATCGTCCGGACGCTGGCGTGATTGGTGATCAGAATGACGTGATTGGACATGTGATCCCTTGCAAACGTAAAAAAATAGTAAACACGGAACTTCCAAAAGCCTTGCTGGTCCTAGCTTTCGCGATCAGTAGCGATTCGGTATCGCGGCCGCTATCCTAGCGCGTCATCTCAGGCGGCAGACCCGTCCTGTGCCACCACCCTGGAGAATTGTTTGATGAAGTTGCGTTCTATCGCGGTCGCTGTGGCGGCCCTGGCCCTGACGGGCAATGCACTGGCCCAGGACACGACGTCCGAGAAGGGCAAGTTGAGCTACTACTTCGGCTATGACTACGGCAACAACCTTGCCGAGCTCACCGGTCGCGGCGAGCAGCTCGACATCAACTCGGTGGTAAAGGGTCTGCAGGACGCCTATGCCAAGAAGCAGCCGGCGATCACTGCCGACCAGCTGAAGCCGGCCGTTGAAGCGTTCCAGAAGCGCGAGCAGGGCCGTGCCCAGCAGGCCAAGGCTGAATACGACAAGGCCGCTGCAGCCAACAAGACCAAGAGCGATGCGTTCCTGGCCAAGAACAAGAGCACCGCCGGTGTGCAGACGCTGCCGAGCGGCGTGCAGTACCGCGTGATCGAAGCCGGCAAGGGTGCCAAGCCGACCCAGGCCAGCACCGTGCAGCTGGAAGTGGCCGGTCCGTTCCCGTTCGGCGACCGCGAGAAGGCACGTCCGGCGCAGCAGATCCCGGCCATCAAGGTTAGCGAAGTCGAAATGCAGGCCATGCGCGACACGCTGCTGCAGATGCCGGCCGGCTCGAAGTGGGAAGTGACCCTGCCGCCGGAAAAGGCCTATGGTGCCGACCCGCGTACCCCGTTCCCGCCGAACGTGGCTGTGCAGTTCGAGATCAAGCTGGTCAGCGTCAAGTAATTGCATGTGATGTTGCTGCGACAACGCCGGCCACCAGGCCGGCGTTGTCGTTTTGGTCTAGCGATTGTCTGAAGAGAACGATGCAACGGTGCAGCGGCCGCAGGACCCAGCGATGAGCGGCAACGATGTCGGATCCGACGCGGATCCCGGTTTCGCTGCCGGCTCTCTGCCCAGTCCGTGTATCGGTGTATGTTCGCTGGACGCGCAGTCGCACTGCGTCGGCTGCTTGCGCAGCCTGGATGAAATTGCACGCTGGATGAGCATGAGCGACGCCGAACGCCAGGACTATCTGCACACGGTGCTGCCCGCACGCGCGCTGACGGCACGGCTGCCCGAATACGCGCAGCTGAGGCGGGCGCTGTATCCGTTGGATACCGCGCCGGCCGGGCCGGGTTGGAACCATGCCGAGCTGATCGACCTGACCGACGGCGACGCGTCTGCCGAAGCGGCGGTGCTGTGCGGGCTGGTGCCGCGCGAACAGGGCACGACGGTGTTGCTGACGCGACGCACCGACAGCCTGCGCCATCACGCCGGGCAGGTCAGCTTCCCCGGCGGGCGGATGGAGCCCTCCGATGCCGATGCCGCCGCTGCAGCGCTGCGCGAGAGTTGCGAAGAAATTGCGCTGGGCGCGCAGCACGTGCATGCCATCGGGTATCTGGATCCGTTTGTGACTGTCAGCGAATTTCGGGTGACGCCGGTGGTGGCGGTCATCGACCCGGCGTTCGTGGCGGTGCCGCAGCCGGATGAAGTGGCGGAGGTCTTCGAAGTGCCGCTGGCCTATCTGATGGACCCGGACAATTTGCGCAGTGTGGAGCTAGAGTTCCGCGGGCGCCCGCGGCGCGTACTCGAATACGACTGGCCTGCCCACCGGATCTGGGGCGCCACTGCCGCCATTCTTCTCAATCTTCGCCGTCGTCTGGAGCAGGTTGCATGAGTACCGATCCGAACTGGACCACGCTGGTCGATGCCGCCGCGCTGGCGGCCGCGTTGCAGCATCCCCAGCTGCGTCTGCTGGATGCGCGTGCCGCGCCACCGACCGCGCCAGACCCGCACGCAGCGCGCAAGGCGTACGCGCAGGGGCATCTGCCCGGCGCGCACTACGCCGATCTCGACCATGACCTTGCAGATCTGTCGCGACCGGCGCAGGGGCGGCACCCGTTGCCGCACAGCGAGGCATTTGCAAGACGGCTTGGCGAATGGGGCATCGATCCGCAGAGCCAGGTGGTAGTCTATGATGCTGCCGATGGCAGCATGGCAGCCGCACGCGCGTGGTGGATGTTGCGGCTGATGGGCCATCGCCGGGTGGCAGTGCTGGACGGCGGACTGGCCGCGTGGCGTGCGGCCGGCGTTGCGGAAAGCACCGAGCCACCTGCCGTGCGCGGGGCCGCCGCGTACCCCGGCCATTTTGACGCCGCCGCGGTGGTGGATGCGGAGCAGATCGTGCAGCGCCTGCAGCAGGCACCGGGTTGGTTGCTGGATGCGCGTGCGGGCGAGCGTTTTCGCGGCGAAGTCGAGCCGATCGACTCGGTGGCCGGGCACGTGCCCGGTGCCGTGAGTCGCCCGTTGGGGCTGAGCCTGCGTGATGGCCGCTTCAAGCCGGCCGTCGAACTGCGCGCCGAATTGTCTGGGTTGCTGGACACGTATCGGCCCGAGCAGGCGGTGGTGATGTGCGGATCTGGCGTCACGGCATGCCATCTGTTGCTGGCACTGGAAGTGGCGGGGCTCTCCGGTGCGCGTGTCTACGCCGGTTCCTGGAGCGGTTGGCTGCAGGACGCCTCGCGACCGGTCGCGACCGGCGCCTGATTGCAGGCACAATGGCGGCAGGAAGGGTGACCTGTGGGGACGCAGGTTCGCTGCGCGGAGCGCAGTTTCTTGCAGTGCTGGGTGAGCCATGCGGTTGCAGTTACGGGTTGGCGCGCTGTGCGTCGCGGTGTGGACGCTGGCTGCCTGTTCGGCGGAGTCGTCCGCCGATGTCAGCGATACGCCTGTTGCCGGTCATCGAAATACGGCGCAGCGCGATGCGTACGAGGTCGCGCTGGAACGCGCGCGTACGGAGCGGCTGAATCAGCTACGTGCGCGCGACGGGTGGCTGAGCTATACCGGTTCGGGGCGCGTGCGCGCCGGCCAGTATCGGGTGGGCAGCGATCCGCACAGCGATATCGTCTTGCCTGCCGGCCCCGCGCAACTGGGGCAGCTGACGTTGGATGCTGCAGGGCAGGTGCGCTTTCGCGCAGATGGCTCGGCGGCGGTGACGCTCAACGGGCAGCGCATCGACGAGGTGCGCCTTCAACCAGAGCGGGCAGGGCGGCGCGGCGACCGGCTAGACGTGGATGGCCGGCAGTTCTACCTGGTGCAGACCGGCGCCTTGTACGGTTGGCGCTTCCGTGACCCGGCAGCGCAGGCGCTGACGCAGTTCGACGGGCTGGAATATTTCCCGACCGATCCGCAGTGGCGCATCCAGGCGCATTGGCAACCCTATCCAACGCCGCGCACGGCCACCTTGCTGACGTCGATCGGCACGCCGCTCACCGTGGAGGTGCCGGGGGAAGCCGTGTTCTCGCGCAATGGCCACGAATACCGCTTGCGGCCGCTGCTGCAGGACGATGGCCAGGGCCTGTTCTTCCTGTTCGCCGACCGCACCAGCGGCAAGGAAAGTTATGGCGGCGCGCGTTATCTGTTTGCCGCATTGCCCCGCGATGGTCAGGTGGTCCTGGATTTCAATCTGGCCGAAAACCCACCATGCGCACTGACGCCCCATGTGGTCTGCCCCATCGCGCCGCCTGAAAACCGGTTGGACGTGGCAGTGAATGCCGGCGAGAAGACCTACCGTGCGACCGAACGTTGAGTGTGCTGCAACGGGTTGACGGTGTGCGAAGGTAGGTGCCTTTCGATGGGTCGTCAAAGCACCCGAGAGCTCTCACCTGCGTGTTCTCCGGGTGACGCTCTCTTTCGAGGGCGCGATTGGCACGCACGTTGAAGCACTTCTCGCTGCTGTGTGCGTTATCGGGCATGACCGACGTAATGCAGTGACTAGCCCACCGGCGGTGGCAGACGTGCTCGAGCCGGAGTGTTTGCGGGGTAGCTGCCGATCCCGCGCCCGTCACGCCGGTGCAGTGATTGCGCGGCGTCCTTCGTCCTGCGCTCCGGATGCAAAACTGACAACCTGTTGCATGCATGCAGGCGTCGCTCGGTTTCTAAAACACCTCTTAACGCGGCGCGTGCGACCAGCTCACTGCCGCTTCAATGCGTGGCCAGGGGAACAGCGGGCCGGGGTCGAGCTTGCGCCGAATTTTACGGGCCGGGTCGTCGCTGGCCGCTTCCTGAGTGGTGTCCAGCGCCTGGTGGCCGGCAATGCGTCGTACCGAAGGTAACTGCTGCTGGAGCCATTGCAACAAGGTGATCAGCGCGGCGATCTGCGCTTCGGGATACGGTTCGGTCATCTGCTGATACCGCGAATCCAGCCAGTGCGGATAACGGCCGCGGTTGACCAGTTCGATGCCCAGCGTATGCGGGTTGTGCCCGCGCACGTGATGCGCGACGCGCTCCAGGGCGACGTATTGCTGGATGCTGCCGTTGCGATCGAGGTAGTAATGCCCGCTATTGCCGGTGCCACTGTCGTAGAGCACGCGCTCGCCGTATTCGCGCGCCATCGCCATGTCAGGCAATTCGGTGCAATGGATGACCACCATGTCGATCTGGGTGAGCGCGCGTTTGGCCAACCGCGATTCGTAGGACAGCGGCGCGTAGGTGATTGGCGGCGACGGCAGGACGGCATCGGACATGGAGCGGATGCTAGCATTGCCTGATGGCTTTGAATCCCGACAGCCCCCTGGGCAAATTGATGGCAACGCTGCCGCAGACCGGTCAGGTGACCTGGATCGGCGTGCGTCCGGCGCGCGACGTGGCGATGCTGGAGGTGGACGCGGCGCAGGTCAGCACCGGCATCGGCCTGGTGGGCGACCGCTACAAGGGGGGCAGCGGCAAGCGCGGCGTGACCCTGATCCAGGCCGAGCATCTGCCGGTGATCGCAGCGCTGTCAGGACACGCCGCCATCGCGCCGGCGATGCTGCGGCGCAACCTGGTGGTGTCCGGCATCCCGTTGATCGCGTTGAAAGGGCGGCGATTCCGAATCGGTGACATTGAGTTGGAAGGCACCGACCCGTGCGACCCATGTTCGCGCATGGAAGATGCCCTGGGTGCGGGCGGCTATAACGCCATGCGCGGCCATGGTGGACTGTGCGCACGCGTCCTGCGCGGCGGCGTGCTGCGCATCGGCGATACGGTGCAGGCGCTATGAGTCGCGGGCATTGCATCCTCTCGCATGGCTTCGAAAGCGGCCCGGATGCCTTGAAAGTGACCGCGCTGGCCAACGTGGCCGGGCAGTTTGGCTGGACCCACGAACGCCCGGATTACACCGACCTGGATGCACGCCGGGAGGTGAGCACGCTGGGCGACGTGCGGGGCCGGCTGCAGCGCCTGCTGGAAATCGCGCGAGCGGCGGCCGAGAAGGGGCCGGTGGTGCTGGTCGGTTCCAGCCTGGGCTCGTATATCGCCGGGATGGTGTCGTTGCAGGTGCCTACGCGCGGCCTGTTTTTGATGGTGCCGCCGACCAAGATGGGCCCGATGCCGGCGCTGGACGTCGCGCCGGTGCCGATCTCGATTGTGCATGCCTGGCGCGACGAGCTGATTCCGGCCGCCGACGTGATCGCCTGGGCGCAGGCACGGCATGCGCGCCTGCTGCTGGTCGACGACGACCATCGCCTGGCCTCGCACGTCGACGCGTCGGCACGCGCGTTCGCAGAGCTGTTGCAGAGCCTGTGATGCGGACGGTTCCCCGCCATGGCTGCGCGCGGTGCCAGTGATGAACGTGTTGATCCGCGAATCCACCGAAGGCGACGCCGCCGCCATCGAACTGCTGACCATGGTGGCCTTCATGCGCGCCGAACACAGCCGGCATGACGAGCATCAGTTGATTGCCGGTTTGCGTCAGGACGGTGCCCTGGTGCTGTCGTTGGTGGCCGACCACGACGGCTACGTGGTCGGGCATCTGGCCGTCTCGCCGGTGGCGCTGTCTGACCATTCGCCCGGCTGGTTCGCGCTCGGCCCGCTGGCCGTGGGGCCCGGTCACCAACGGCAAGGGCTGGGCACGCGCCTGGTGCAGGCCGCGCTTGCCACATTGCGCGAGCGCGGCGCCGCAGGCTGCCTGGCGCTGGGCGAGCCGGCGTTTTTTCGGCGCTTGGGCTTTGCGGTCGAACCTGGCCTGGTGTTGCCCGACGTGCCTGCATCGGAATTGCAAGCCCTGGCGTTCGGCGACCGGCTGCTGCCGCTGGCCGATGTGGCTTACCACCCGGCGTTCGGGCTGGGTTGAGCGCCGGCTGCATGCGCCCGGCCAGTTGCGCGGGTGTCGCTGCCAGCGCTGCGGGCTAGACTGGGCGGACTCACTTTTTGAGGAATGGTCCGATGCGCCATTGATGCCGCCGTCGTGATGACGGCCTTACCCGCTGCTGGTCCGGTTGGATCGGCACGTGTGCTGGCATGCAATGGAGACCCGTATGACCTGTCCGTCGCTGACGCAGGAAAGCGTTGCGTATGTGCTGCCCGATGGCAGCCCGCTATTTTCCGATCTGAACATCCATATCGACCAACGCGCTACTGGTCTGGTCGGGCGCAATGGCGTGGGCAAGAGCGTACTTGCGCGCCTGCTGGCCGGTGAGCTGCTCCCCAGTGCCGGGCGGTGCGTGCGCGGCGGGAGCGTGCACTACCTGCCGCAACGGGTGAGCGTTGCGCCGGGGCAGCGCATTGCCGAGCTGGCCGGTGTCGCGCCGCTGCTGGATGCCTTGAACCGCATTGCCGCTGGCAGTGTTGCGCCCGCCAATTTTGAATGTGTCGGCGAGCGCTGGAGTGCGCATGCGCAATTTGCCGCCGAACTGGAACGGCAAGGCCTGGGTGGACGCGATCCGCATGCACCGGCCGCGCAACTGAGCGGCGGCGAAGCGATGCGCGTGGCGCTCGCCGGAGCGTTTGTGAACCAGCCGGATGTTCTGATTCTGGACGAGCCCAGCAATCACCTGGATGGTCCGCAACGCCAGCGTCTGATGGATCAGTTGCTGGCGTGGAGCGGCGGCTTGCTGGTGATCAGCCACGACCGCAGCTTGCTCGACGTGATGCAGCGCATCCTGGAGTTGTCAGAACAGGGGCTGCGCAGCTACGGCGGCAACTACAACACGTTCTATGCGCAGCAGCGCGCGATCGAGCAGCAGGCGGCCAGCGATCTGCTGGCGCAGCGCAAACATGCACGCGCACGCGGCGAGCAGCTGCTGCGCGAGCAACTGCAGCGCCAGGCACGCGGCGCGCGTGCTGCGGGGCAGACCCATCAGGCCGCGATTCTGCTTGGCGGGCGGAAGCAACGCAGCGAAGTCAGCGCAGGCCGGCTGCAACAGCTAATGTCAGGCCGAACAGGCGCGGCTGAGCGAAGCGATGGTGCAGGCGGCAGCGCAGGTGGAGGTCGATCCGGCGATCGCCGTGTTGGCGCCGACATTGCCCGCCATCTCGCCGCGGCGCCTGGCGACGCGGCGCCAGGTGGAAGTGGCGGACGCGCGGCTGGGCGGGCGAGGCGTGGACCTGCTGCTGCAGGGGCGGCCGCGGATTGGGTTGGTCGGCCCGAACGGCAGCGGCAAATCCGCATTGCTGCAACTGCTGGCGGGACGCCTGCAGCCAAGTGCAGGGCAGTGTCAGGGGCACGTGCCGGTGGCGTATCTGGATCAGGACCTGGGGCTGCTGAACCCGGCGCGCTCGGCCGCTGCGCAGCTGCAGGAGGCAAACCCGAGCGCGCCGGCTCACGTGCAGCGGCAGCGCCTGGCGCTGCTGGGGCTGGACCAGGTGCGTGCCGACCTGCCCTGCGGCCAGCTCAGCGGCGGCCAGCGGCTCAAGGCGGCGCTGGCCTGCGCGCTGTACCGGACGCAGCCGGCGCAACTGCTGTTGCTGGACGAGCCCACCAACCACCTGGATCTGGCCTCGGTGGAAGGCGATAGAGGCGCTGCTGCGCGGCCACCAGGGGGCGCTGATCGTCGCCTCGCACGATGCGCCCTTCCTGGAGCGGCTGGGCCTGCAGCAACGCCTGGACACGGCGCAGGCGCAGTGGCGGCTGGCGCCGTGGTGAACCGTACGGTGCGCGATCCTGGCCCCGGGCTGGTAATGCCGGCCGCGATGGCCGACCATTTGCGGCCCGTCCACGGCGGCCGCGGCATTGCCCACCCAGGCGCCGGCCCGCTGTCCTGCTTTCACGCTCGCCGCCGCGGCCAGCGTCTTTATCCATATCTGCCTACGTGAAATTCTTCGCATCCTGCGCCAAGGGCCTGGAATACCTGCTTGCCGACGAGCTGCTTGCGCTCGGTGCCAGCAAGGCCACCGCCACTATTTCCGGCGTCAACGTCGAAGGCGAACTGCGCGCTGCGCAGCGCGCCGTGCTGTGGTCGCGCCTGGCCAGCCGCGTGCTGTGGCCGCTGACCGAATTCGATTGCCCGGACGAAGACGCGCTGTACGCCGGCGTGGCCGAGCTGCCGTGGGACGAGCACCTGTCGGTGGGGCACACGCTGTCGGTGGACGCGCATGTGTCCGGGACTGCCATCACCCACGCCCGCTACGCGGCGCAGCGCATCAAGGACGCGGTGGTGGACACCATGCGCCGGCAGGGCCTGGAGCGCCCGTCGGTGGACGTGGAACACCCGGACCTGCGCTTGAACCTGTCGCTGCGCAAGGGCCGCGCCACCATTTCGGTGGACCTGGGCGGCGGCCCGCTGCATCGACGCGGCTGGCGCATGGCGCAGAACGAAGCGCCGTTGAAGGAAAATCTGGCCGCAGCGGTCTTGATGCGCGGTGGCTGGCCGCGCGCCTATGCCGATGCCGGCGGCCTGCTCGACCCAATGTGCGGCAGCGGCACGCTGCTGATCGAAGGCGCGCTGATGGCCGCCGACGTCGCGCCGGGTCTGCAGCGCTACGGCAGCGATGTACCCAGCCGCTGGCGCGGTTTCGACCGCGAGACCTGGCAACAGCTGGTCAGTGAGGCGCGCGAACGCGACAGCGTCGGCCGCGCTGCGCTCAAGCAGGTGATCCATGGCAGCGACATGGACCCGCACGCAATCCGCGCCGCGAAAGAGAATGCGCAAGTGGCCGGCGTGGCCGAGGCGATCTGGTTCGGCGTGCGCGAGGTCGGTGAGTTGCAGACTCCGCCGCAGGCCACCGGCGTGGTGGTGTGCAATCCGCCCTACGACGAGCGCCTGGCCGCCGATGCGGCGCTGTATCGCCGCCTGGGCGATACCTTGCAGCGCGTCGTACCGCAGTGGCGTGCCAGCCTGTTGTGCGGCAATGCCGAGCTTGCGTATGCCACCGGCCTGCGCGCGGGCAAGAAATACCAGCTGTTCAACGGCGCGATCGAATGCGCGTTGATCGTCTGCGACCCGATCGCAGTGCCGCGGCGCACCCCGCTGGCGGCGCCGACCGCGCTCAGTGAAGGTGCGCAGATGGTGGCCAACCGCCTGCGCAAGAATCTGCAGAAATTCAAGAAGTGGCGCGCGCGCGAAGGCATCGAATGTTTCCGCGCCTACGACGCCGATCTGCCGGAATATTCCGCCGCCATCGACGTGTACCAGCAAGCCGACGGCGACCGGCGCGTCTTCCTGCATGTGCAGGAATACGCAGCGCCGGCGACGATTCCCGAGGCCGATGTGCGCCGTCGTCTCAACGAATTGCTGGCCGCTGTGCGCGAGGTCTTCGAGGTACCGGCCGAGCGCGTGGCGCTGAAGTCGCGCGAGCGCGGCAAGGGCGGCAGCAAGTACGGCCGCTTCGAACAGCGCAACGAAATCGTCCACGTGCGCGAACACGGCGCGTTGCTGCGCGTGAACCTGTTCGATTATCTGGATACCGGGCTGTTCCTAGACCATCGCCCGCTGCGCGGCACCATGGCGCAGCAGTCCAGGGGGCGCCGTTTTCTCAACCTGTTCTGTTACACCGGCGTGGCCAGCGTGGAAGCGGCGGTGGCCGGTGCGGCGTCCACCACCAGCGTGGATCTGTCGGCAACGTACCTGCAGTGGTGCGCCGATAACCTTGCGTTGAACGGGCTGGCCGGCAGCAAGCACAAACTGGTACAGGCCGACGCATTGGCCTGGCTGGAAGCCGAGCGTGCGCACTTTGATGTGATCTTCTGCGACCCACCGACCTTCTCCAACTCTGCGCGTGCGGAAGATTTCGATATCCAGCGCGAGCATGTACGGCTGCTCCGCGCGGCAGTCTCACGGTTGGCGCCGGGTGGTGTGTTGTATTTCTCCAACAACTTCCGTCGCTTCAAGCTGGACGAAGAAGGGGTGGCGGAGTTCGCGCAGTGCGAAGAAATCAGTCCGCGCACCATCGACCCGGATTTCGAGCGGCATGCGCGCATCCATCGCGCCTGGCGGTTGACGGCCTGAGTTCGGGCCGGTTGCGTCCGATGGCGTGCCGGCCTGGTTCGCGCAGACGCCAGCAGACGCGCTTGCCACGTTCCCATGCGTGCAGGCTCAGGAGCGCGTGCTCGCGACGACGCGACTGCTGCCGCGCACCTAGGGAAGGGTAGGGGATGATCGCAACACACCCACAACAAGCTCGGCACAGGGCTGCGGTATGCTGATTCGCATGCTCTGGAGTCAACGATGACCGCACCACCTCGCATCGCTTTTCTTGCCAGCCCCGCCGAGCCGGCGGTGGCCGCGCGCGCGCGCCTTGTGCAGCGCTACGGCGACCATGCCCTGGACAGCGCCGACATCGTCTGTGCGTTGGGCGGCGACGGTTTCATGCTGCAGACGCTGCATCGCCATGGCGCCTCCGACAAACCGGTGTTCGGCATGAAGCTGGGTTCGGTCGGCTTCCTGATGAACCAATACCGTGACAACGAGGACGACCTGCTCGAGCGCCTGCAGCGCGCCGAACCAGCCTATCTGCGGCCGCTGGAAACGCAGGTGCAGACCGAATCCGGTGCCAGTGCCGGCTCGCTGGCCTACAACGAGGTCTCGCTGTTGCGGCAGACCCGGCAGGCTGCGCATCTCAGCATTGATCTCAACGGCCAGACCCGCATTGCCGAGCTGATCGGCGATGGCGTGATGGTGGCCACGCCCGCCGGCAGCACGGCGTACAACTATTCCGCGCACGGGCCGATCCTGCCGCTGGGCTCGCATACGCTGGCGCTGACGCCGATCGCGCCGTATCGCCCGCGGCGCTGGCGTGGCGCCATTCTCAAGGCAGATACCGAAGTGCGCTTCCGCGTGCTCGACCCGTACAAGCGCCCGGTCAGCGTCACCGCCGACTCGCACGAAATTCGCGACGTGGTCGAAGTGACCATCCGCGAATCCACGCAGCGCCAGGTCACGCTGTTGTTCGATCCCGAACACAATCTGGAAGAGCGCATCTTCAGCGAGCAGTTTGCAGTGTGAGGGGCGGGGATTCGGCAGTGGGGATTCGGGATTGGTAACGTCAAAGGCGTGCCTTGCCACCCGCCTATGAACGTGCCGACCCGTTACGATGCAGCGCACGTCATCAACGCCTGATTTCACCTTCTTGATCGCTGCTCCAAACCACTCCCGAATCCCCAATCACGAATCCCGGCCCCCCAATGCCAGACAACTCCCCAAGGTTATTGACCGTCGCGGTGACCTCGCGCGCCCTGTTCGATCTCGAAGAAGGCCATGCACTGTTCGAGGCCGATGGGGTGGAGGCCTATTCGGCGTTCCAGCGCGAGCATGAGGACGACATCCTGCAACCTGGCGTTGCGTTCCCGGTGGTGCGCAAGCTGCTGGCGCTCAATCACGATGTTCCCGAAGATGCGCCGCGGGTGGAAGTCATCCTGCTGTCACGCAATTCCGCCGATACCGGTCTGCGCATCTTCAACTCGATCCAGCATTACAACCTGGGCATCGTGCGTGCCACCTTCACTTCGGGTGAGCCGACCTGGCCGTACGTCAAGCCATTCGGGACCGATCTGTTTCTCTCGGCCAATCCGGAATCGGTGCGGCGCGCGCTGAGCCATGGCATCGCGGCGGCGACCATCATGCCGCGCGCATTGGGCGAACGCGCCGAGGCCGCCGCGGCAATCGTGGACAACGACGAAAGCCGTTTGTCGACGCAGCTGCGGATCGCCTTCGATGGCGATGCGGTGATCTTCGGCGACGAGAGCGAACGCATCTCGCGCGAGCAGGGCGTGGAAGCATTCGGGCGTCACGAGCGCGAACGCGCACGCGAGCCGTTGTCGGTGGGGCCGTTCCGTAATTTCCTGTCGGCGCTGCACACCTTGCAGGCGGCCTTTCCGCCGGGCCAGGCCTCGCCGATCCGCACGGCGCTGGTCACCGCACGCTCGGCGCCGGCGCATGAGCGGGTGATCCGCACCTTGCGCGAGTGGGGCGTGCGTCTGGACGAGGCGCTGTTCCTGGGCGGGCGTCAGAAGGGCCGGTTCCTACAGGCGTTTGGTGCGGACATCTTCTTCGACGACTCACAGCACAACATCGACAGTGCGCGCCAGCATCAGCACGTGGCCGCCGGCCATGTGCCGCACGGCGTGGCTAACGAAGGCTAAGAGCGACTAACAAAACTACGACGCAGCCGCCAGGCGGGCGCGGCCGGTGCTCGGAATCCTCATGTACCACTCGTACAGTCCGGTTCCTGTGCGCCCGTCCACGCCCACCTGACGACCTCTCGCTACGTTTTGTTAGCCACTCTTAGTGAG
>NZ_JFAQ01000043.1 GCF_001304695.1 Xanthomonas axonopodis | reverse complement strand
CCGGTCCCCAATCCCGGTCCCACTAACACGCTCTGTGGGAGAATAAGGGTCTCCGCTTCCAGCGGTGTTCCCCTCCGCTTCCATAGACGCCCATGACCCAGCCCACCCGCCGCCAGCTGGCCAACGCCATCCGTTTTCTTGCCGCAGATGCGGTCGAAGCCGCCAAGTCCGGTCATCCCGGCATGCCGATGGGCATGGCCGATATCGCCGAAGTGCTGTGGAACGATTATTTCCGGCACAACCCCAACAATCCGCAGTGGTTCAACCGCGACCGTTTCGTGCTGTCCAACGGACATGGGTCGATGCTGCAGTACGCGTTGCTGCACCTGTCCGGCTACGACCTGCCGATCGAGCAGCTCAAGCAGTTCCGCCAGCTGCACAGCAAGACCGCCGGTCACCCCGAGCGCAGCGAAACTCCCGGCGTTGAAACCACCACCGGCCCGCTCGGGCAGGGGTTTGCCAATGCGGTGGGCTTTGCGCTGGCCGAGAAGTTGCTGGCGCAGCGCTACAACCGCCCGGAGCTGGAAATCGTCGATCACCGCACTTGGGTGTTCATGGGCGACGGCTGCCTGATGGAAGGCATTTCGCACGAAGCCGCGTCGCTGGCCGGTACCTGGGGCCTTGGCAAGCTGGTGGCATTCTGGGACAACAACCAGATCTCCATCGACGGCAACACCGCCGGCTGGTTCAGCGACGACACCCCGGCGCGTTTCGAGGCCTATGGCTGGCACGTGATCCGCGATGTGGACGGGCATGACGCCGACAAGATCAAGGCCGCCATCGAGACGGCGCTGGAAAAGACCGACAAACCCACGCTGATCTGCTGCCGCACCAAGATCGGCTTCGGTGCGCCGACCAAGGCCGGCAAGGAATCCTCGCATGGCGCTCCGCTGGGCAAGGACGAACTGGAAGGCGCACGCAAGGCGCTGGAATGGCCGTACGGCCCGTTCGAAATCCCCGAAGAGATCTATGCCGGCTGGCGTGCCGGCGGTACCGGGACTTTGCGTCAGGCCGAATGGGAACAGCTGTTCGACAAGTACGCCAAGCGGTACGCCAGCGAAGCCGACGAGCTGACCCGTCGCTCGCACGGCCAGTTGCCGGCCGACTTCATCGCCAAGGCCGATGCCTACATCGCCAAGGCGCAGGAAGAGGGCCAGACCATCGCCTCGCGCAAGGCTTCGCAGCTGGCCATTGAAGCGTTTGCGCCGCTGCTGCCGGAGTTGATCGGCGGCTCGGCCGACCTGGCGCACTCCAACCTGACCTTGTGGAAGGCCAGCAAGTCGGTCGCCGCCGACGACCCGGACGCCAACTATGTGTATTACGGCGTGCGCGAGTTCGGCATGACCGCGATTGCCAATGGCCTGGCGCTGCATGGCGGGTTCATTCCGTTCGATGCCACCTTCCTGGTGTTCAGCGACTACGCACGCAACGGCGTGCGCATGAGCGCGTTGAACCCGGCGCATGCGATTCACGTGTATACGCACGACTCGATCGGCCTGGGCGAAGACGGCCCGACCCATCAGCCGGTGGAACACCTGGCCTCGCTGCGCTACATCCCCAACAACGATGTGTGGCGCCCGGGCGATGCGGTGGAATCAGCAGTGAGCTGGAAGGTGGCCATCACTCGCAAGGACGGCCCGAGTTGCCTGATCTTCAGCCGTCAGAACCTGCAGCATCAGCCGCGCAGCGCCGAGCAGATCAAGTTGATCCAACGCGGTGGCTACGTGCTGGCCGATGCCGAAGGCGGTACGCCGGACGTGATCCTGATCGCCACCGGCTCGGAAGTCGGTCTGGCAGTGGACGCCAAAAAGACGCTGGATGCGTCCGGCCTGAAGACGCGCGTGGTGTCGATGCCCTCGACCGATGTGTTTGATCGCCAGGATGCGGCGTACCGCGAATCCGTGCTGCCGAACGCCGTGCGCAAGCGCGTGGCGGTGGAAGCGGGCGTGACCGGTTTTTGGCGCAAGTACGTGGGCCTGGATGGCGATGTCATCGGCATCGACACCTTCGGCGCCTCGGCGCCGGCCGATCAGTTGTATACGTACTTCAAGATCACTGCCGAGCACGTGGTGCAGGCGGCGAAGGCGCTGTAAGCGCACAGATGGTTGTAATTGAAAACGCCGGCGAAAGCCGGCGTTTTTTGTTGATTGCCTCGGCGCGACGCGTGTCCTGCACGGGCATTGCCATGGGCCGATGACGCAGAGCGTGTGCATGCCGGCGCGCTTGAAGGCACGCTGCGTGCGTGCGCAACGTGGGCCTGCCAGGGACGCTGAGCGCCAACTACTGCTACGTCGCACTCAGGCAGGTGGAGGCGACCCTTCACCCAGCGTGGTACAGCGTGCATGGAGTACACCCGGTCACTGGCCGTGCATGCCCGAGTTGCCGACGTGCTAACGGCCAGCAACACGGATCGAAGATCCGGGCATCGACAGGCGGTGCCGCCAGTCGCGGACCCGGGTGAAATCTCCCCCGTCGGCAAATCGGGATGCAGGGCCTTGCTGTCGCGGTCGCCTTTGCGCCGGAGACGTCGGCACGTGGTCCTGATGGCTCCCGTCGCGGTGCCAGACGGCATCCTCACAGGGGTAAACCTTGGCCCGGCACAGGCCTGCGCGGCCCGGAATCCTGCTGAAGCGTTCGCTTTGACGCGCAGCCGCGGCAGGCAATACGTGTACCACCTGTTTAAAATGTGAATCATTCCCATTAAAATGGTGCGCTGCCGCGGCGACGTGGCGGTCCTCCCCTATGTTCGCCGTCCGGCACTGCCGTGATGGATGCCTTCGACTGTCCGTGCAGGAGCTGTGATGAATCGTCCTACCGTAATGCGTCTCCTTCCCATTGCGCTGCGACCGCGCGCGCGGTCGCATGCGGTGTTCGCTGCGCTTTGCACCTTGTCGGCAGGGCCGGCGCTAGCCGAAACGCCGGCCGGCGATGCGGAGGTCACCACGTTGGACCGGATGATCGTGCAGGGCGAGCAGGCCCAGGGCTACACGGTGGAAAAAACCTCCGCCGGGACGCGCATGAACCTGGCGCTGCGCGAGATTCCGCAGTCGGTCACGGTGATCACCCGCGACCGCATGGACGACCAGAACTTGCAGAGCATCACCGACGTGCTCAACAACGTCGCCGGTATCTCGGCGTCGCAGAACGACAGCGAACGGTTGGACTTCTATGCGCGTGGCTTCTACATCGACAACTACCAGTTCGACGGCATCCCGGTGTACATGGAGCAGGCGTGGAGCTACAGCGATTCCGCGCTGGACCTGGCGTTGTACGATCGCGTGGAAGTAGTACGCGGTGCGACCGGTCTGTTGACCGGTTCGGGTAATCCGTCGGCGTCGATCAATCTGGTACGCAAGCATGCAGTCAGCCGCGACTTCACCGGCACCGTGTCGGTGGGCGGCGGTGACTTCAACAAGACTCGCAGCGTGGCCGATGTCACCGTGCCGTTGAGCCCCAGCGGCAACGTGCGCGCTCGCGTGGTGGGCGTGTATCAGGACGGCGAATCGGATATGGATCGCTACAGCCTGCGCAAGAAGATCGGCTCGGCGATCATCAATGCCGACCTCACCGAGAGCACGCTGTTGAGCGTGGGCTATGAGTACCAGAAGAAGGAATCGGACGATGTCACCTGGGGCGGCTTCCCGCTGTTCTACAGCGATGGCACGCGTACCGACTACAAGCGCTCGTTCAATCCGGCGGCCGACTGGACGTTCTGGGACACGCGTCTGCAGCGCACCTTCGCCAGCCTGCAACAGAGCTTCGACAACGGCTGGATCCTCAAGGCCAATGTGAGCCACGAAAAGACCGAAGCGACGAACCACCTGTTCTATCCGTACTACACGATCTTCGGCTTCGATCGCACCACCGGCGGTGGCGTAGTGGCGTATTCGGGCAACTACCAGACCGAGCGCAAGGCCGACGGCGCCGACGTGTATGCCCAGGGCCCGTTCCAGCTGTTCGGCCGCGAGCATCAGTTGGTGGCCGGCGCCAGCTACAACCGGCGCGAGTACGTCAATAACGGCACCTTCGATTTCCCCGCACCGCTGGACAGCTACCTGGGCTGGAATGGTGCGCGGAGCCTAACTGGAGCCCGCGCACGGTACAGAGCGAAGGCACCATCACGCAGAAAGCCGCCTATGTGGCTGCGCGTTTCTCGCTGGCCGAGCCGCTGACACTGCTGCTGGGCGCCAGATATACCGATTGGCAGATTGATGGCCGCAACGTCGATGCGACGCAGGGGCTTGTCCCGTTCTCCGACACCCAGACCGAAGTCACTCCGTACGCCGGGCTGGTGTACGACATCGACGATGTCTGGTCGACCTACGTCAGCTACACCGAGATCTTCAACCCGCAGACCTTGCGCGACGCCAACGGCGGTTACCTGGATCCGTTGAGCGGCAAGGGCTACGAAGCCGGCGTCAAGGCGGCCTGGTTCGACGATCAGCTCAATGTCTCGCTGGCTCTGTTCCGTATCGAGCAGGACAACCTGGGTGTGGCGACGAGCACTTTGGTGCCGGGGAGCAGCGATTTTGCCTATGTCGCTGCCAATGGTGTGGTCAGCGAAGGTTTCGATTTCGAACTCTCTGGCTGCCTGACCCAGGGCTGGAACGCCACCTTGGGCGCTTCGCACTACACCGTACGCGACGACAGCGGTGCCTCCATCAATACGCAACTGCCGCGCACCACCATCAAGCTGTTCAGTAGCTACACCCCGCAGGGCGCGTGGAGCGACCTGACCGTGGGCGGCGGCGTCAACTGGCAGAACCGTTCGTACTATGTGGACCCGGCGTACGGCACCTTCCAGCAGAGCGCGTACGCACTGGTCAGCGCGTTCGCGCGCTATCGCCTGTCGCCGCAGTTTTCGGTGCAGCTCAACGTCGACAACGGACTCGACAAGCGTTACTACGCGCAGTTCAACAATGGCTATGGCGCGTGGGGCGCTTCGCGTAACGGCATGCTGACTTTCAACTACACGTTCTGATCTGGATCGACATCGGCCGCTATGACGCTCGCTGCGATTGCGCTTTGGCACAGGCATCTTGCGAAAGATGCCTGTGCTTTTTTGGGGCTTCGACTTGCAGCCGATTGCAGGAGTGCACTGCCGCGCAGGACGTGCGTCAGCCGCGCTGATTGCGTGATCGTGGCATGCCAGGCATTGGGATGCCGATTGTCGTGAGGCAGCTGCTGTGCCATCGATACAACAGCAGGCCGTGTGCCGGCCATCAACGGCACAAATATGCTGCGAAATACGCAATGCCGAGTCGCTGTGCGTGACTGCCCATGCGCGCGGCACGCTGCGCTGATGTGCGCGCTGCTTATTGCGAAAGCAACAGTTGCAGATGCGGCGCCGTCACCTCTGCCGCCCAGTCCATGAAGGCGCGCACGCGTTGCGGCCGGTGGCGGTGCTTGCACAAGACGCAGGCCTTAGCGAGACCCATTTGAGCGACCACTTCACTGCAGGAGCTGGTCCCCGTGCAACACCCGATAGGGATTGAGCGCCTCGCCCTTCCACCACTGTTTTTCCGGCCCCAGCCGATGGATCTCGAAGTGCAGATGCGGTGCGGCGGGATTCGCGTTGCCGGTGCTGCCGACATAGCCGATGACCTGGCCGCGCTTGATGGATTGTTTCTCCGCCAGGCCGTCGGCATAGCGCTCCAGATGCGCGTAGTAATAGCAATATTTGCCGCTGGGTTCGAACTGGTAGACGGTCAGGCCGCCCCGGTCGCTGGTGAACAGTTTCTCCACCATGCCGTCGGCAACTGCCACAACCGGTGTGCCGGTGGGAGCGAGGATGTCGATGGCATCGTGCACGCGGCCCTCGCTGCGCGCATCGGTGAAGGTGTCCTGCAGCTGGCCGGCGCCGATGCCCTGCACCGGAATCAGCAAGCCGCTGCCCTGCGTCGCAGTGTCGGGCGACTGCGCTAGGTTGGTGGCGACAGGCATGCTCGCGGGCGCGGCATCGGCGACGGGTGCTGAGGCAACCATCGGTGCCGTCGCGGCCGCTGGTGCCGAAGCCGCCACCGGCGCGGCACTCGCTGCGTTGCGGTCTGCTGCGATGGGTGCAGCGCCGGATGACGGCTCTATTTTCGCTTCCGGCGCGGTGCGTTCCAGCCACCAGTAGCCGGCTGCACCCAGCAAAACGCCCACCACCAAGGTCATCAGCAGTTTCATGTTTATTCCTGCATCACCACCGGTACCGACGGGCCCACCACGCTGGCGAGGTTGACCACGTCCCAGTTGGTCAGACGCACACAGCCATGCGATTCGGTCTTGCCGACGTGGCCGGGTTCTGGTGTGCCATGCAAGCCGTAATGCGGTTTGGACAGATCGATCCAGACGCGGCCGACCGGATTGTTCGGGCCCGCGGGCAAGGTGGCCTTGTGCTCGCCCTTTTTCGCGTCCCAGAACAGCTTGGGGTTGTAATTGAACACCGGGTCGCGCGCGATGCCGAGAATTTTCCAACGGCCAATCGGCAGCGGGTCGTGCTTGCTGCCGGAAGAGACCGGGAATTGCGCGTAGACCTTGCCGTCGGCGTCGAATAGCCGCAGCGTCGAATCGGATTTATCCACCACCAGCTTGGCCGGCTTGGCCAGGAGCGGTACGCCGTCGATGTTGGGTACCTGGATCACGCTGCCGGCCTTGCTCAGATCCACGCCAGGATTGAGTTGGCGCAGCAGCGCGGGGTCTGCGTGGAAACGTTCGCCCAGGGCTTCATCGACGGAGGCGTAGCCGAGCGCAGTCAGCTTGGCCTGCTCGGCAGGTCCTTTGGGAATGGGTTGGAACGGGCCGGCGACATCGGCATCGGTGAGCGTGTACTGCACCAGCGCCGGCGTGGTGTCGGCCTGCAAGGCTTGCCAGGTGGCGTCATCCAGCTCGCCGGTGGCCTTGATGTTGTGGGCGGCCTGGAAGCCGGACACTGCGCGCTTCTGATTGGACCCGCGCTCGCCGTCGATCTGCCCCGGCGAAAAATGCGCGCGATCCAGCAATACCTGCGCGTGCAGATCCGAGCGCGCTCCGGTGGGGACAACCTTGGCCGCGTGAGCCGTGGCCGATGCAGGCGCAGCGGCGGGCGCGGGCTGCTGCGCTTGCGCCAGCGCAGACAAGGAGGTGCCCAATGCAAGGGCAAGCAAGCGGGCGCGAGCGTAGGGGCGTAGTGGCATGGGCAGGTCCGAAAGAGGCATGCGAGCACCTTGCCGCAGCCGCCTGCGTTTTCTGCGTGAAATCGCTGCACCGGTACTAACTGGCAAACGATGCGATGCGTCATTGCTGTGGCCATTGTTGCCGGCGCAATCGACTGACGCAGCACACCGTTGTGATGGAGCCTCACGTGCCGATACCGATACCGATACCGCGGCGCCATGATGCGGCGGTGGTGCAATCGCGTATCGCGCAACGGCGCTGCGCCAGCCGCCAAGTAGCACGTAGGCGGTGGCCGCAGCGGTGTACTTTCCGATGGAAGATCGCCGCTGCAGCGTGCATGCCGCTGTCGATCAGTACGTGTAGCCCAAGGTCAGCATGTAGGTGCGCCCGGTTTGCACATAGGCACCGTCGGCGCCGGGATCGTAGGCCATGTAGCGCTTGGACTTGCCCTGCGTTTCGTAGAACGTGGCGGCATTGAGCAGGTTCTTTGCCGACACGCCGACATCGATATGGTGCGGCAGGTGATAGGTCGCGTTAAAATCCAGCGACTTCACCGGCTGCAGGTAGTAATTGAGGCGGTCGGTGGTGAGACCCAGCAGTTGCAGGCCGGTGTAGTTGTAGCTCAGGTCCGTGCGCAGGTGCGTGTCGTCGTAGAACAGATCCAGGTTGTAGATGCGCTCCGGTGCGCGCGGCAGCCAGGTCGTTTCCGGCTGGTCTCGGCGTTTGCTATCTGCCTGGCTGTGCTGCAGCGTGAGGTTGGCGGTGACGCCGAAATTGCTCCAGAGGCCGGGCAATTGGTGCAGCCGCTTGCTCGCTGCCAACTCCAGCCCATAGAGCTTTGCGGTGCCGCCGTTCTGCGGCATGGTCACCGGCACGCCGTTTTCGAAGGTGGTGCCGGTTGGCACCAGGCCGCCCAGGGTGCTGTCGTTGCTGGTGGCCGATTGCGAGGTATAGATGAACCCATTGATGCGCTTGTAGTACGTCGAGGCGCTGAGCACGCCGCCCTCGTGGTCGTAGAACTCGGCAGACAGGTCGGCGTTGTCGGCGGTGCTCGCCTGCAGGTTGGGGTTGGGCTTGGAGATGCCGACTACCTTCTGGGTGTCGTCGATCGAATACACCGTCTCGCCGGAAATCAGCCCGAACGCCGGGCGGCTGAAACTGCGGCGCAACGATGCGCGATACACGGTGAGATCGTCCGGCCGATAGTTGACGCTGATGCCGGGCAGGAACTTGCCGTAGGTACTGCCGCTGCCGACGAAACTGCCGGTGCTGCCATTCCCGCTGGATTGCCAGGAATCGGCCGAATACTGGGTCAGTTCGTAACGCACGCCGGGCAGGATGCTCACCTTGCCGAGATGCAGCGCGGCCATCGCATAACCCGAATAGATCGCCTCGGTGCTGGAGGTGGTGTTGGCGTTGTAGTCGTTGGCGGTATAGATGCCTGCGCCGTTCGGATCGTCGACGTATTTGTAAGGCAGCGCCTGCGCGCGCATCCAGCCGCGATCCAGCAGTTTGAACGGCCCCGCGTAGTGACCATCGAATGCGTTGTAAGTGATGCGGCCGGGAATTGCACTGAGCTGCGGGCCACCGGCGGTGGGGAATGCGTAGTTCGGGCCGCCAAAATACGGGCCATTGGTGACGAAGTTGCCATCCTTGTGGAAGAAGGGGTGATCATAGGCGTCGCGCTCGGAGTGATCGGCCGACAGGCCAAGCTTGACGCTGTCCAGCACAGCGCCATCGACCTGGTACGCGATATCGGTATGCGCGTTGAAGCGGTTATCGTGGCTGCCGGCGTCGTGGCCCTGCACCTTCCACAGCAGCGAAGAATCCAGGTTGTAGAAGAAGTCCTTCAACGCCGGCGAGCTTGGGCCGATGCTCGGGTAGGTGGGGTCGCTGAGGTCGAAGGCGAAGCTGCCCCGGGTAAACCCATACAGGCTGGCGGATACGTAATCCGGCCGGCTGCGGGTGCCGCGGCCGAACGAGGTGCCGTAGTCGAGGTGCAAGCGGTCGAGTGTGGTCTGCCCACCCAACTGCACCGTGGCCAGGGTCTCGTCGATATCGTGCGTGTTGAAGTAGCCGCCGCGCACCGCCGTGGGCCGATTGCGATAGGTCTCCAGGCGCGCACTGGACTGGTCCTGCGTGCCGGTGACGCCATAGCTGCCGTAGATGGCACGCGCATACAGCGCGCTGCTCTCGCCTTGCCAATCCAGCGACAGGTTGCCGCCATAGCGTTCGATCTGGCTGGCGTACACGCTGTACTTGTAGCGCGTGCTGATCAACGGGCCGACATCGCGCAAATCGGTGGCTGCGGCGAGCGCAGGGTCGGCGGGCACGTATTTGCTGTTGGGCGCCGGGGCCTGCGCCATGTTGTTGTTCTTGCCGTAATAGGCCGATGCGTAGATGCCGAAGGCATCGCCTTCCCCGAACTTCCAGGCCAGCTCCTGCTGGAAGGTACCGCCGCTGTCCTTGCCGCCCAGATGGTTGGCCAATGCGTTGAACTGGCCTTGCGCGGTGCTCTTGGCGTACACATCACGGTCGAAATCGAATGCATTCGGCGTGCGCATGTCGATCGCGCCGCCGATGGCATCGCCGGGCATGTCGGGCGTTGGCGATTTAGAAACCTGCACCGACTGGATGCCGAACGGTGCCAGCATGTTCAAGGAGATGGCGCGTGTCGAGGAGTCGGTTTCCGGCATGCCGAACCCGTTGAGCGTGTATGCGTTATAGCTGGCGTCCATGCCGCGGATGCTGACGTAGGCGTTCTCGCCGGTGGTGGCCTGGCCAAGATGCATGTCGCTGTAGGACGACAACCCCGGCATGTGCGCCACCACATCGGCAATGCCGCCGGAGGGGATTGCATCGATCTGCTGCTTGCTCATCACGCTGTTGACGCTATTGGACAGGCGCTGCTCGTTGAGCGAGCCCGGCGCCGCGGCCTGCGTGGCTTGCACGTTGACCGAGTCCAACGTGGTGGTGGTCATCTCTGCAGCGCACGCAAGCGATGGTGCGCAAAGCACCGCGGCAATGGCGCAGCTCAAACGATTGAAGGAGCGGGAAAACTGCATCTTGGGGGCTCGCGTGATGGGGGAAGGAAAGCCCGCGTCCGGTCAGCGGGCACGGTCATGGATCGCCGACGCTTCCATTGCGACAGGGCTGATGCGTAGGGCCGCGTGCGCTGCCCTTAGTGGTGCAGGTCGATGCTGTCGCAGCCCACATCTGGTCGCTGCGGATTGCAACGCGCCACCGCATCGCCATCGAAGCGCACCACGTAGCCGTTATCGGCCGGCTCGTTGATCGGAAAGTCCGTACTGAGCAATTGCGCGCCGCTGGCCAGCATGGCGTCGCGCCGGGCGGTGTCGTTGTGCTGCGCTTCCTTCAAATTCGCATCGGTACGTGTGCGCACCAGGTAGCCGGCCTTGACCAGCTTGGTGATGTCATCGGCAGGGCCGTCGTTGCGTTCGACGAAAGCCGCATCGTCTTCGCCGGGCACCGCGTTGGTGAAACACACCCGGCCGCGCAGGGATGGGTGGCCGGGCAGGTAGCTGGCGCTGGCAGCGCGTTGGTCGAGCAGAAACACGACCTTGCCCCGCGCCTGGGCCAACGACGGCCAGCCATGCGCGAGTACGCCCGCATTGAGCGTAGGCGCGCGGCCCCGCACTTGATCGGGACTGATGTATTCGCCGGGTTGGAAGACCGAGCGCAATTCGGCATCCAGCGCGTCCATCGCCTTTGCATCGAAGGGTTCAGGTTGCACGGTGGGAAACGCCAGCTGGATCGGTGCCTGCTTGGTTTCGAGCAGGATGAAGATGGGCACGTGGCCGGGGTGCTGCCTCGACCAGGTGCGGATTTCGTGCAGGCAGGCAATCAAGGGTTGGCAGTTGCTGCGCTGGTCCAGATCCTGCACGTGCATGACCTTGAAGCCGGGTCGGTCCATCACTCCGGTGGGCGCGCTCGCCGGGGCGGTCGGCAGACCTGCCTTGGCAATCTGCGTAACGATGGCCGGGTGTACGTAGCGCCCGCCCTGTGCATCGGCGAAGACGTCCAGTTCGAGTTGGCGCACGCCATCGTCAAGTTGCTGCGTCAAGGCGGGATGGCGGTAATCCAGTGCGGCAAACAGCGCCGGGTCCAGTTGTTTCAACAACGCCGCTTCGCTGGGCGCAAAGCCGGCGTGGTAGCTGTTGTGGCTGCCGATGTACTGCAGGTCGGTCAGGCGCGGCGCGGCTTGCGCGACGAGACTGCTCAGCAACAACGCGGCGAAGATGGCGCTACGCCGCGTCTTTCTTCGCTTTGCGCGCATCAACTTCGTTTTGCGATTGATCCCTGACGTGACAGCAGTAAACGCGCGAAAAAGATGCATGCAGCACAGCCGGAAAGAGACGAGGTCGCCATCATCCCGGCCCAGTTTGACGCACATCTTTCCGCTGTGTGTCCGTGATGCGTCAGTGCTTGTCGCCGTGTGTTCGTGTCGTTTGCAAATCGCGAAGTTTATGAAGCGGCGGTCTGCCGCAGTGCATAGGTCAGCAGCCGCGCCTGCAGGCGATCGCCAAGGCTCTTTGGCGCATCGAGTGCCATGCGTTGCAGGCAGGCAACATCATCGGCACCGGATGCTTCGCGCTTGAGCAGTGCACGCCCCACCGTGGCGATTTTGCCGCCAGTGCTGGCGGTTGCGGTTTTGATCCAGCCCAGTGCGGGCAGCAGACGCTGTTCGATCTCGGTGAAGTCGCTGCCGAGCGGGTAGTCGGGCAAGCTGCCGTCGCGTCGAAACGGCGCCAGCGCCTGTTCCAGTGCCTGTGGTGTGTTGCGCTGCGCGCGAAGGGGCAATTCCGGCGCGGCACGCAGCTTGCGCGACCGTTTCGCCTGGGCAAGCAGTTCATCCTGGAAGCGGGCATCGCAGATGGCGGCCATTTCCAGCACGCAGTCCTGATCGGTCTTGTGGCGTAGATCGGCGATGCCGTATTCGGTGATGTAGAGATCGCGCAGGTGGCGTGGAATGGTGGTATGGCCGTAATTCCAGCGCACGTGGCTGGCAGTGTGTGCGCCAGCCTCGCGCGTGGCGCGCAGCATCAAGGTGGCTACGTGCCTGCGGCAGCGCATGCGCCATTGTCACGAAGTTGTACTGCCCGCCGACCCCGGACACGATGCGCCCATCTTCCAGCCCGTCGGAGACCGCCGCACCCAGCGCGGTCGCCATCATGCAGGAGTTGAAGAAGCGTGCATCCTTGCGTTTCAACCGGTTTAACGTCTCGTTGCCGCCGTAGAGCTGATTGATCTCGCTGATGCGGCGCATGCCGATCGCCGCGCGTGTCGGTGCATCCAGATCGCGCAACCATTGATAGAACGCAGGCGAGCCGAGATAGAACGCGCCATGCAGGAACTGGCCTTCGTCGGCCAGGCGTGCGTGGTCGGCCGCATCGGCGCTGCCATCGCTGATGCGCTGCATCAGCGGCAGATCGTCGTGCGCTTTGCGGCGGATCACGCCACTGTCCACCAGTTGCTTGAAGCCTTCGTTGAGCATCTCGCTGCAGCCGTACAAGCCGATGGCGAACGGCTCCAGGCCGCCGCTTGCCTGCACGGCCGGGTGCTGCTCCAGTGCCGGATTCAGCGCGTGCAGCACGCGGCGATAGGTTGCGTTGTCGGTGTGCCGCAGCACCAGCGCATGGCTCAGTGCATCGGCCAGCGTGCCGATGCCAATCTGCAAGGTGCCGCCATCGCGCACCAGGGCACTGGCATACAGGCCGATGGCGTAGTCGACGCTGTTCACCGCCTGCTGCGGCAAGCCGAACAGCTGCGGGAATGGGCCTGGCAAATCGATGATCAGATCGAAGAACGCGGCATCTACCGCTGCGGTGCCTCCCATCCACGGCAATTGTGGATCGACTTCCGCCACCAGCATCGGGCGCGGCAAGCCAAGTGCCTGCACCGCATCCAGCGTGTCCTGGGTGATGTCGTTGTTGCACGACAACGACAGCCGCGTGCTGCCGGGTTCGCGCGCCACTTTTTGCACGATCAGATTGGGCGCGCGTTGCGCCACCGCTGCGGCAGCATGCGTGTAGTTCAGACTCGTGTAGTCGGCCTGGGCCTGGGTGGAATGCAATAGCCCGCCGGACTGCATGTAGAACTCTTCCACCTGCACATGCGCGGGCAAGGCATCGCGCAGCATGGCGTCGACATACGCAAGGCGAGGGAAATCCTCGCCGAAATGACGCGCGATGAACGGTGCGGCAAAGCGCGCCTCCAATCCGGCACCTGGCTTGGGTGGGTTGAGCGATAAAGCCGTGTAAATCGCCAGTGGCCGCGACGGCGTGTCCTTGAGCTGTGCGTAGAGCGCGTTCAACAAACGGTGCGGCTTGCCGATGCCCAACGGTGCGCCAATGCGCAGCGGGCCGTCGATGCGTTGCAGGATGTGCGAAACCGCTGTGCTCAAGTCACTGACATATGTGCTCATGCGCGAAAGCGTAGCCGAAAGTGTTGTCGGGTAGGCACCGACAGCCGTCAGGCCGGGCCCGACGCCGCGCAACGAAGTGCTATTGCAGACATTACAGCTCGATAACACACGGCTCATGGTCACTTAATCGAGCTGGCCGAGCATGCGCTGCATGATCACTTCCACGCCTTCCAGGTCGTATTCCCGCCACGGCTTTGCCAGTGCCAGCCTGGTCGAGGCGGGGCACCCGCAGCGCCAGGAGGTGGAGCGCTTTATCGCGGCGGTCTATCTGCGGCGCTACGGCGCGCAGCTGCACAGCTTCCTGCCGCAGTTGCTGGTCTACCGCGATGCTGGTGGCGCACTGATGGCGGCAGTGGGCATGCGGCTCGGCAGCGCTGGCGGCTTGTTCGTTGAGCAATATCTCGATGAGCCTGCCGAGTCGGCGCTGGCGGCCCGCATGGCGGCCCCGGTGTCACGCGCTGGCCTGGCCGAGGTGGGCAACTTCGCGGCGATCAGCTCCGGCAGCGCGCGCGCACTGATTCCGCAGATGACCCATGCGCTGCACAACGCCGGCGTGCGCTGGGTGTTGTTCGCCGCGACCCGGGGCCTGCGCAATACCTTCGACCGGCTGCAGCTTCGGCCGCTGGTGCTGGCACCAGCCCTGCAGTCGCGCCTTCGCGACGATGACACCGACTGGGGCAGTTACTACGCCAAGCACCCGCAGGTGGTATGCGGCGACGTTGCCGCCGGCCATGCCTGTTTGCTGGAGCGACAGGCGCCGCATCCGCAGTCTGCGCGCCCGGGCGTGGAGCTAACGCCTTACCTGATGGGAGTGAGCGCATGAATGCACGTTTCGCCCAGTTGCTCGGTGAGCCACCTGCGCAGGCACCGCGGGTGCTGAGCGCCACCGGCACCCAGAACACGCAGACGCTTGCCGACGTGGACGCGCGGTTGGCAGCTGGCCTGCAGGCAGCGCGGTTGACGCGGGTGGCGAGCCGGCTCGACAACGGTCCGCACTGGTTGACCCTGGATCTGGCGCTCCGTCTGGTCGATGCAGTGCATGTGCCATTGCCGACGTTCTTCTCCGACGCCCAGGTGTTGCACGCGCTGACCACCAGTGGCGCGCAATGCGTGGTCACCGACGCGGCCGCTGCTGCGCTGCCCGGCACCAGCGGCCCGCTCCCGGCACTGCAGCACGATGGGCTGCGCGTGTGGCGGGTGGCCGCGGTCGTCGAGCGGCCTGCGTTGCCGGATGCCACGGCCTGCATCACCTATACCTCGGGCACCACCGGCCGCCCCAAGGGCGTGTGCCTGTCCGCTGACAGTTTGCTCACGGTGGCAGCGTCGCTGGTGGATGCCTCCGCTGCCATCGCACCGCGTCGGCATCTGTGCCTGATGCGGTTGTCCACCTTGCTGGAAAACGTGGCCGGGCTATATGCAACCTTGTTGTCGGGCGCGCAGGTGGCGCTGCCGTCGCTGGCGCAGATCGGTTACACCGGCGCCAGCGGCCTGGATGTGCCCACGCTGCTGCGTTGCCTGCACCAGTATCAACCCGAGAGCGTGATCCTGGTGCCGCAGTTGTTGCTGGCCCTGGTCAGCGCTGTCGAACAAGGCGTAGCCCTGCCGGCATCGCTGCACTATATCGCCGTCGGCGGCGGGCACATCGGTCCCAGTTTGCTTGGGCGTGCCGCTGCGTTGGGGCTGCCGGTGTTCGAGGGCTACGGCTTGACCGAATGCGGCTCGGTGGTCTGTCTCAACCGGCCGAGCGTAGTGCGTGCCGGCAGTGTCGGTCAGCCCTTGGCGCATGCGCAGGTGCAGATCGTCGATGGCGAAATTCAGGTCGATGGCGTGCAGGCACTTGGCTATCTGGGTGAGGACGCGCCACCGCCAGGGCCGGTGCGCATTGGCGATCTGGGGCACGTGGACCAGGATGGTTTCGTGCACATCACCGGGCGTCGCAAGCATGTCTTCATCACCGCTTTCGGCCGCAACGTCTCGCCCGACTGGGTGGAAAGCGAACTGCTGCAGCACCCGTTGCTTGCACAGACAGTGGTGTGGGGCGAGGCGTAGGCCGACAACGTCGCAGTGCTATGGCCGCGCCGGCACGACAGCGACGACGCAGCGCTCGTCAAAGCACTGGCCGAGGTCAAGGCCGGCTTGCCCGACTACGCACGCGTGGCGCGCTTCGTCCGCGCCGATGCACCTTTCAGCGCACACGAAGGCCTGCTCACGGCCAACGGGCGCCCCCGCCGCGACGCGATCCTCGCGCGCTATCAATCTGCCGTCGATCGTAGCTATCGGTCGCCGGCCACCGTGGTCTCTCAAGGAATTTCTCCATGCCGTTTTATGCATCCCCGCTGGCACAGACCCAGGCCGAACGCGAACGCATGACCCAGGTGCCGATCATCCAGGCGGCACTAGCCGGCAACATCGCGCGCGCCGACTACGTTGCGTTTCTCGGTCAGGCCTATCACCACGTGCGGCATACGGTGCCGTTGCTGATGGCCTGCGGTGCACGCCTGCCGGCGCGGCTGGAATGGTTGCGCGAAGCCATCGGCGAGTACATCGAGGAAGAGATGGGGCACCAGGAGTGGATCCTGGATGATCTTGTGGCGTGTGGGCAGGCGCGGGAAACGACTGTACTCGCCGGCCCGTCGCTGGCCACCGATTTGTTGGTCAGCTACGTCTACGACACCATCCAGCGCGGCAACCTGGGCGGTTCTTCGGCATTGTGCTGATGTTGGAAGGTACCAGCGTGGCGTTGGCCACGCGTGCGGCCAACAGCATTGCACAGTCGCTGGACTTGCCACGCAATGCCTTCAGTTACCTGCTGTCGCATGGTGATCTGGATATCGAACATGCCGGCTTCTTCGAGAAGCTGATGAACCGGCTCGACGACCCACTCGACCAGCAGGCGGTAGTGCATGCGGCCAAGCGTTTTTACGTGCTGTACGGCGATCTGTTTCGCACCCTGCGCAGAGACGGAGTGCGTCTGGCGGAGGCGGCGTAATGGATCTCCACGGCAAGTGCGTCATCGTGACCGGCGCCACTGGTGGCATCGGCAGCGCACTGTGCGCCGGCCTGATCAAAGCGGGGGCAACCGTCGTCGCGGTGGGGCGAACGGAGCAGACGTTGCAGCAGCTGGCTGCGCGCACCCGCCCGGTCGCGTCGTGCCGGTGGTCGCGGACTGGGCCAGCGGCTCGGGCCGTGCCGTGTTGCTGGCACGCACGCATGAGATACGCCCGGCACCGTCGGTGCTTGCGCATGCGCAAAGCCATTTCGGATTGCTGCAGGATCAAGACCCGGCGGCCCTGGCTGCAGTCGTGCATCTGAATCTCACCGTGCCGATGCTGCTGGTGCAGGCGTTGCTGCCGGCCTTCGCGCGTCAGCCGGAGGCAGCGATCGTGGCGGTGGGTTCCACCTTCGGCAGCATTGGTTTTGCCGGTTTTGCCGGCTACAGCGCCAGCAAGTTCGGTCTGCGTGGCCTGTTCGAAGCGCTGGCGCGCGAGCATGCCGGTACCAGCATGCGTTTTCAGTATATATCGCCGCGTGCCACTGCCACCGCGTTCAATCCGGCGGCAGTGGATGCGCTCAATGCGGAGCTGGGGCACTGAGCAGGCTTCCAGACTGCACTGCATGCGCATTCTGCTGGTTGAAGACGATCTTTCACTCGGCGAGGGCATTCGCACCGCGCTGCGACGTGCCGCCTATGCAGTGGACTGGGTGCATGACGGCGTCAGTGCGTTGATGGCGTTGCAGGAGGAGACCATGGATCTGGTCATCCTGGATTTGGGCTTGCCGCGCATGGATGGCATCGAGGTCATTCGCACCGCACGCGCACGTGCGCTGGACACGCCGATTCTGGTGCTCAGTGCACGCGAGCGTGCAGCCGACCGCGCGCTTGGCCTGGATGTCGGTGCAGACGATTATCTGGGCAAGCCCTTCGACACCAATGAGCTGTTGGCGCGCACGCGGGCCTTGCTGCGCCGCTCGGCCGGACGCGCGCAGCCGGCATTGCCGGCCGGCGCATTGCGGCTGGATCCGGCCGGCATGTCGATCCGCTGGCACAGCCGCGATCTGGACCTGACCCGCCGCGAGTTCGCATTAGTTGTGGCTGTTGATGGAGCAGCGTGGCCGGCCCATCGGTCGCGAACGCATCCAGCAGCATCTCTATGGATGGGACGAAGACGTCGCCAGCAATGCGGTGCACGTGCATGTACACCAGCTGCGTCGCAAGCTGTCGGCAGCCGTGATCCGCACTGGTCGCGGCATCGGCTATGCATTGGACGAACAGGCCGCACAGGCGGCCGCGGCTCCGCCGCAGGCGCCGCAATGAATTCGATTCGGCGTGCGTTGTTGCTGGCCTTGCTGGGCATGTTGTCTTTGCTGATGCTGGCCGCCGCCGGTTTCAGTTATCGCGCAGGTCTGCAGGAAGCCGGCGAGATGTTCGATGCACGTCTTGTGCAATCGGCGCGCGTCCTGCTTTCGTTGGTAGATCAACCCTTGGATGATCTGCGAGCGGGCGAGCCGATCGTGATCCGCGGATGGCATGGGCAGGCGCAAGGCGTTGGCGAAGCGCTGGCATTCCAAGTGCGTAATGCGGACGGCGCGTTGCTCCTGCGCTCGGACAGCGCACCGGCGCAACCAATGGCTCCGCTGCGTGCCGGCTATGCTGACGTGCAACTTGCCGACGGCCAGTGGCGCACATTTACCCTGCGCTCGCCAGGCGGGCGCTGGTTTCAATCGGCCGAACGCGCCGACATCCGCGAAGAGCTTGCCGAAGATATCGCGCTGGGAACCTTGTTGCCGTTGTTGATGGCGTTGCCATTGATGGCGCTGTTGATCTGGGCGGTGGTGAATTGGGCCAAACGTTCGCTGGTGCGTGTCTCCGACGATCGGCGAGCGCGACCCCAAGCGTCTGCAACCGCTGCAGCCGCAGCACATGCCGCGCGAAGTGCATGGGTTGGTACGTGCGGTTAACGGTTTGATGGATCGCGTGCAGGAAGGACTGGAGCGCGAACGTCGCTTCATCGCCGATGCCGCACATGAGCTGCGCACGCCGATTGCCGCATTGAAGGTGCATGCGGCCAACCTGCGTCTGGCCGCCAATGCACGGGAGCGTGACGAATCGCAACAGCAACTGGATGCCAACGTGCTGCGCATCGAACGCATGGTGGCGCAATTGCTTGCCTTGAGCCGGGTCGAAGCGGTGGCCGCCTTGCCCCGCCGCAACGAGAACCTCGACACCCTCGTGCGCAGTGAATCCGAAGACGTGCTGGCGATTGCGCTGCAGCGACAGCAGACCCTGGAACTGGTACTGCAACCAGTGCAGGTCATCGCCGACGAGACCCCGTTGTCGCTGATGCTGCGCAACCTGCTGGAGAATGCGGTGCGCTACACGCCGCTGGGTGGACGCATCCTGGTCAGCACGCACAGCGCGCCGATGCCAACGCTGGTGGTGGAAGATTTCGGCCCAGGCATTCCCGAAGCCGCGCGCGCGTTCCATCGCTTCCATCGCGAACTGGGCACGTGTGGAGGGCAGCGGGCTGGGTTTGTCGATCGTGCACGACATCGCCGTAGCACATGCCGCGCGCGTGCAGCTGGATGAATCGCCCACCTGGGGCGGCCTGCGCGTCAGCGTGCAATTTGCCGGCAACCCGACTGGCTAACAAACGATCTGTAGGGCGAGGCCGATAACGCACCGACAAACGGCGCTTGACAACGGTTCAAATTACGTGCGTAATCGCATGTCGATCAGTGATGCCGAAGCAGTGGTGATGCAGGTGCTTTGGGATGATGCCCCGCGCACGGCAGACGAGGTGATCGCCGCGTTGGCGCACACCGGCTGGGCCGAGCCCACCATCAAGACCTTGCTGAATCGTCTGCTCACCAAGGGCGCCGTGGCGGCAGAAAAACACGGCCGCAAATATCACTACGCACCGCTGCTGGCGCGCGAACAATGGGTGCAGCAGCAGAGCGAAGGACTGCTGCAGCGGTTGTTTGGCGGGCGGGTGGCGCCGCTGGTGGCGCACTTCAGCGAACGCGGGCAACTCAGTGCCTCGGATATTGCAGAGTTGAAGCGTCTGCTCAAGGAGTTGGACGATGCACATTGACCTGCCATTGCTGTTGCGCGTCACCCTGTATAGCAGCGCCGCGTTGCTGGCATGTCTGGTGCTGCGGCGCGCACTGCGTGCATGGTTGGGCGCAACAGCGGCGTATGCGATCTGGGCCGCCGTGCCACTGTCCGTGTTGGCAGCTGCAATACCACCGCTGCCGATAGCGACAGCGGTGCCGAGGATGCCGGCGATGGTCGCGATGCCGCTCAACCTGCAAGGTAGCGATCACGCATGGGCGAGCACCTTGATGGTCACCTGGCTGGCCGGTGCGGTCGCAATGGCCGTAGCGCTTTGGTGGCGTCAACGGCGATTCGTGCGCAGCTTGGGTGCGTTGCATGCGCTCGACGGTGGTGTGTGGATGGCGACCCATACCGTGGGGTTGCCCGTGTCGCTGGGTCTCTGGCGCCCACGCATCGTGTTGCCGATGGATTTCGATACACGCTATGGCGCCGCCGAACGCACCTTGATCCTGGCGCACGAGCGCCTGCATCTGTGGCGCGGCGATCTGTACGCCAATCTGCTGGCGGCACTGTTGCTGTGCATCGGCTGGTGGAATCCGTTGATGCATCTGGCATGGCGCGCGTTTCGGCTGGATCAGGAACTGGCCTGTGACGCAGAGGTGCTGACGCGTTACCCGGGCAAGCGCCGCAGTTACGCCACCGCGATGCTCAAGACCCACTGTGGTGACGACTGGGCGCCGACCGCCTGCCATTGGAACGCGCCGCACGCGCTCACCCAACGCGTGGCTGCCTTGCTGAAGCCTGCGGTGGAGGTGCCCCGCGCGCGATGGAACCTGCGCGTCGTCGTGGCATTGGCGGTGATGGTCAGTGGCACCTGCTGGGCCCTCCAACCTGCACAGCTGCAGGGCATGCGCATACCCGGCAACGCGCTGGATTTCCGCACCATGCAGCCACCCAGGTATCCGCCAGACGCGGTGGCTGCAGGCCTGGCAGGATTTGTCGAACTGCAGATCGCAGTGAGCTCAACTGGAGCACCCGAGCATTTCGCCATCGTGCGCAGCACGCCGGCGGGCGTGTTCGATCAGGCCGTGCTCGAGGCAGCACGCCACTGGCGCTTCACACCTGCGCTGGAGGAGGGCAAGGCAGTCGCGTCCGAGGTCCGCGTGCCGGTGAAGTTCGAATTGGATCCACCGGACACGGCATCGGCAGTTGCGGATCTCCATTCCGTTACCGAGGCGACTGGACGCCCACACGCTGTCGATCAGTTCAAAGGTATTGCCAGCTGCGCACCTGCGGGATGCGCCTCACGCGGAGCGTTGCGATGAACCGCCGCCTGATCGGCAGCCTCGCCCTGATGCTGGCCGCGAGTAGTTGTGCCACCCGCCACGTCGCGGAGCAGCAACGCAGCCAGCGCGAGGATTCGGTTGATCAACGCATGCTGCCTTCACAGCCGGACGGCGGCGGTGCTGCAGGTGTCCAACCCTACACACTGGCGCCAACGCAACGCTTTCGCATGCCACGCGCGGTGCGTAGCGACGCCCCGGTACTGCCCGCCGATTCGCCGCGCCAGAGCCTGGCGCCCACCACCGTTTGCGCGCATCTCATTCTGAGCGCAGAGGGTATGGTGCAACGCGTGGATCCGATGTCCGACCGCGACGAATGCGCCGCCGGTTTGCTGCCGGACAACGCCGATCTCATGCAAGCGGTGCGCACGACCGCGCTGCGATGGCAGTTTGTTCCGGCGGCGCTGTGCACGTATCCCTCGGGAGTTGCGCAACCGGCAGCGCCAGACGACTGCACTGATGCTACCCAGATCGAGCCGGTGCCGGTGACGCTGTCGTTCGCGTTTACCTTCGAAGTGCGGCAAGGCAAGGTGAGCGGACGGACCGGGAAGGTGGTCCGATAGCTGCTACGGCCGTTGCGCAGCGTGTTCCTGGCACAACAACGCTGCGTCGTCTCACAACGTGTCAAACGCAAGCGCTATCCAGACCCGCACGCCTTCAATCCAGCACATGCACGCTGTCGGCAATACGCTGGACTTCATCGGGGTTGTGGCTGACGTAGAGCATCGGCAGGCGAATCTCGTCGCGCACGCGCTGCAGGTAAGGAATCAATTCTTCGCGGCGCGCCTGATCCAGGGCCGACAAGGGTTCGTCGAACAGCAGAATCGCCGGTTGCGCCAACAACGCGCGACCAATCGCCACGCGTTGCGCTTCGCCGCCAGAGAGGTTGCGCGGTCGGCGCTGCAACAGTGGTGCAATGCCGAGCAAGGCCACCACATCGTCGAAGCCGAAGGGCGCCGTGCCGCGCGCATGCCGGCCGTAGCGCAGGTTGCGCCGCACATCCAGATGCGGGAACAGCCGCGCATCCTGGAACACATAACCGATCCGGCGCTGGTGCGTAGGCAGGTCGATGCCTTGCCCGGCGTCGTACAGGCAGCGCCCATCGATACGGATATGCCCGGCCTGCGGGCACACCAGGCCGGCAATTGCGTTGAGCACCGTGGTCTTGCCCGCGCCGGAGGGCCCCACCAGCGCCACGACACGCGCATCGTCATGGATGCGGATGCGCCGTTCGAAGGTGCCGCGCTGCAGCTGCAGGTCGATATCCAGCATCACGCGTCCTCGCGCGGATGCGGCCGGCGTACCAGCCATTCGGACAGCAGCAGTGCCGCCAACGAAATTGCCAGCGCCACGCCGGCCAGCCGCCAGATGCCCGATTCCATCCCCGGGACCTGCATCAGCCCGTAGATGGCCGACGACAAGGTTTGCGTTTCGCCGGGAATGTTCGACACGAAGGTGATAGTGGCGCCGAACTCGCCCAATGCCTTGGCGAACGCGAGCACCATGCCGGCCACCAGGCCCGACCAGGCCAGCGGCAAGGTGATGCTGAAAAACACCCGCCACGGCCCGGCGCCCAGCGTGGCGGCGGCCGCTTCCAGGCGACGATCGGTGGCTTCGATGGACAGACGAATCGCGCGCACCATCAGCGGAAATCCCATTACCGCGCACGCCAGCGCCGCGCCGGTCCAGCGGAAGGCGAACTGGATACCGACGTGTTCCAGCAACCAGCTGCCCACCGGCCCCTGCGTGCCCAGCACCACCAGCAGCGCATAGCCGGTGACCACCGGCGGCATCACCAAGGGTAGATGCAGCAGCGCGTCCAGCAGGGCCTTGCCGGGGAAGCGGCGGCGCGCCAGCAGCCAGCCGCAGGCAATGCCCGGCGGCAGGCTGGCGAGCGTTGCCACGATCGCGACCTTGAGGCTCAAGCCGATCGCGGTCAGCTCTTCCGGGGTAAACATCGACAAACGGTGTGCCTCAATCCTTCAACGAAAAACCACGGCGCGCAAAGATCGCCTTGGCCGGCTTGCTTTCCAGCCAGGTTACGAACGCTACGGCGGCGGGATTGCTGCGGTTCTTCAATGCGGCGACCGGATACACGATGGCGTCATGGCTGTCGTCGGGGAAGGTGGCGACCACACGCACCTTGGCATCGGCGCGCGCATCCGAGCCATACACGATGCCCAGCGGCGCCTCGCCACGCGAGACCAGCATCAATGCCGCGCGCACGCTTTCCGATTCGGCAAGCCGGTTGCTGACGCTCTCCCATTGACCGAGCTTGCGCAGCGCGGCGGCTGTGTACTTGCCGGCCGGCACGCTGGCGGTCTGGCCCACGGCCAGGCGCCCGCTCTGCCCAAGCGCCTTGGCAATGGCGCCGGGCGCACGCGGATCCACGCGCAGCCTGCTGTTCGTCGGCGCGACCAATACCAGCGTGTTGCCGAGCAGGTTGTGACGCTGCGCCGGCAGCACCAGCCCACGCTGCTGCAGATAGTCCATCCATTCCAGGTCGGCCGAGAAGAACACGTCCGCCGGTGCGCCCTGTTCGATCTGACGTGCCAGCGCAGAACTGGCTGCATACGACACCCGTACCGGCGTGCCGGTCGCTTTTTCGTACGCGGTGGCGGCTTCGTCCATCGATTCTTTGAGGCTGGCGGCCGCAAACACCGTCACCGGGGCGGTCTGCGTACTCGCCAGCAGGGGCAACGCCAGCATCAGCACGCACAACGCGCGCTGCCAGAAACAGATCATGCGCATCGAAGGCTCCTTACCAGGACAGGGCCCCGATCATAGCGGCTACGCGATGCGCACCGCGTGGCGAGCCTGTGTGCGCTACAGGACCACTCCGGCGCAACGCCCGGCCTGAAGATTGGTTTGCAGTGCCGGGCGGATCAGCTTGGGCTGGGGCAAGGTGGCATCGCGCGCATGCCGCTGCGCCACGAAGGTCTCCACGTCCACGCCGTCGCGCACGTGGATGTTGCTGCGCCGCTGCGCACCGATACTGGTCTGATGCGCCACCGCGCGCCCGCCCGGGCCGTAGTCGTGGCAGACGAACACGCGGGTGCTTTCCGGCAGCGCATACAGGCGCTGGATCGAGGCAAACAGCTGGCGTGCATCGCCGCCGGGAAAATCGCAACGCGCCGTGCCCGCATCCGGCATGAACAACGAGTCGCCAGGAAACAGCGCATCGCCGATCAGATACGCAATGCTGTCGCTGGTGTGGCCGGGCACCGCGATGACGCGTGCTGCGATACCGCCAAGCTTGAAGCGCTCGTCGTCGGCAAACAGATGATCGAATTGCGAGCCATCGGCGCGGAAGTCTTCCGGCAACGCGTACTGCGGGGCAAGGGTTCGTTGCACCTGGCAAATACCCTCGCCGATACCGATGCGCGCCTGCGGCCAATGCTGCTTCAGCCACTGCGCCGCAGACAGGTGATCGGCATGCGCATGGGTTTCCAGCAGCCACTGCAGCTGCCATCCGTGTTGTTGGATGGCGGCAAGGACGGCCTGCGCCGACTGGCTGCCGATGACGCCGCTATCGGCCGCATAGTCCAGCGCCGGGTCGATCACTGCCGCCGCACCGGTGGCCGTATCGGCGACCACGTAGGTGAAGGTGTTGCTGTCGGCATGAAAGAAAGCAAGCACCTGGGGCTGCATCGGCGACTCCATGTCAGGGGCTGGCCAGCGCCGCGTTGAGGATGGCGGCAAGCCGGTCACCTGCGATGCGCAGCTGGGTTTCGGCGATCGGGCGATAGGTGGCGATGTACGTGGCGGGCAACACGTGCGCGTTCGGGTAGACGCCCGGCGTGATGGCGATCTTGCACGACGCCTGTGCCCATGCCGCAGCCGGCGGTGGCAGGGCCGCAGACACCGCAGTGGCGGCGGGCAGTGCCAGCAAGCGTTGCAGGTACGCATCGTCGCTCAGGTGGCGGTCGTTGAGCATGCCGCTGTCCCACAGCGCATGCAGGTTGCTGCCCTTGCCGTCGATCTGCAGCTGGAAGTCGTTGCCGCCCTTGTCGTGCGCATAGCCGGCGTGCATCGGCTGATGGATGTCGCCGACGAAATGCACCACGAACTTCAAGGCCTGGCGGCGGACATCCAGCGGCTGGGTGCGATCTGCGAGCAGGGCGGCTTGCTGGTCGAGCGCGGCGATCACGCAGTTGCCGTCCGGGCAGTCGCGCGGCGGCGCGTACGTGCAGTCGTGTTCGCCAAGGTTGACGTAGTGCCACGGCCCGGAGCGCTTGCCCAGGTCAGGGTCGTGCTCGCGCAACTCATCGGCCCAGGTGGCCACGCCGTGTAGGGTCGGGTCCGGCTCATCGGCCAGCAATTGCGCCACCTGAGCGCGTGCCTGCGGGCTCAGTTCGGTTTCGGCGATGCGCGCCACCAGGCGATGGCCTTGCGGGCCCCAGGCCAAGGCGGTGGTGGGGTGGATCGCGGCGGCCATTGCCGTCGCAACAACGAATGCAGAGAGGGAAAGTGTCTTCATCCTGCGATTGTACGCATCGGTCCGGGACGGTTTGATGGCCGTCCCGGCGCTGCGACAGCCACGCCTCAGCATGGCGCCGACTCGTGCCTGGAGCGCGCCCGGATGGAGCAAGCCGTCGTCGGGCGGGTTTGCACGCAACGCGGCAACTGCAGCATCCGCATGGGGCATGCCGCACCAGGTGCTGGCCGCGCCCATCTGGCGATGAGCGCAGTCGTGGTGCGAGGCGCTCTCAGTAATACACCAGGTATGACAGGCCGAAGGTCAACGGATCGATCCGCGCCTTGCCCAGCCGCGCGCCATTGAGGTCGACATTGCTGCGCGAATCGGTCCAGCGCGCATCCACGCGCAGGCCGCTACGGTCGTTGAAGATGAAGTCCACGCCGACATGTGCAGTGGCGCCGACCGAATCGTCGAAACGCAGATCGCCGCTACCAACTGCCGGCTCGGTGTCTTCGCCCAGGAACGTGGTGTAGTTGATGCCGACGCCAACGAACGGCGACACCGTGCCATAGCCGTTGATGTGGTACTGCAGCAGCACGCTCGGTGGCACCGACCAATAGCTACCCACCTTGCCGATGCCCTGCAGTTCGAGGTCGTGCTTGCCGGCAACTGCGGCCTGCACTTCGATGCCCAGGTTGTTGCGCAGGAAGTATTCGTAGGTGAACGACAGTGCCGGCGCGCCCTTGATTTCGGCCTGGGTGCCGCCGAAGGTGCCGCTATTGGACTTGGGCGAGACATAGCCGGCACCGTAACCGGTCGTCCAATGACCGGCCGACTGTGCAAGGACGGGTGCGGCCGAGGCGGCCAGTGCGATGGCGAGGGCGGTGCGAGTCAGCGTGTTCATGGAATCCCCGGTAGGTCGGACAGACGGGCGACGTGACCGACCTGTCCGCAACTCCGGCGGTGGATGCACGTCCCTGGACGGCAAGTGTGCCAGAGATGCGCCGCCCACGCCGCGGGATCAGAACCGGTGCACGTAGGCCACGCCGTAGACCAGCGGATCGATGTTGACCGTGCCGATACGGTTGCCGTCCAGGCGCGCTTGGGTATCGAGATCGATCCAGCGCAGGTTGATGCGCAGCGCGCCACGGTCGCTGAGCGTGTAGTCCACGCCTGCATGCAGTGCCAGGCCCCAGGAATCGTCCAGCTCCAGCGTGCTGCCGGCCAGCGCGCCGCGGGTATCGGTGTCGAAGAAACGCGTGTAGTTGATGCCGGCGCCAATGAACGGCGATAGCGTGCCTTGGGCGTTGAAGTGGTACTGCAGTGAGATCACCGGCGGCACATGCTTGGTGCTGCCCACCCGGCCCAGGCCGCGAATTGCAATGTCGTGCTCGAACGGCAGCGCGGCCAGGACCTCGATGCCGAGGTTGTCTGCGATGAAGTATTCGGCGGTGAAGGTCGGCTTGATGTCCTTGCCTACGTCTGCTTCCAGTGTGCCGCCGACCAGGCGGCCATTGTCGGATTTGGGAGCGACCTGGTGGGCGCCGACGGCAACGGTCCAGTCGCCTTTAGGATTGCGCCAGTGCGGGAGGCTGACGCAAGAAGCGGCCAGGCCGACGAACAAAAGGGTAGAGCGCATACGCATGGGAAGTCTCGTGGGGTGCAATGGATGTGGGAAGTCTTGGCGCTTGGCGTCGCCGCTGCCTTGATCCTGATCAATTCGGCTGTGCGCTCAGGCACACGGGCCTGCAGGGGCTGCAATCACACTCGCGCGGACGGCGGCGTCTGCGCGCCGTGCCGGTGCGCGCAGCGGCGCATCGCACGTGTGGCATCGTGCGATGCGCTCGGCACAGCTGTCGGCGCGGGAAGGGTACCGATGGTTGCCTGCGCAGTGGCCTCGACAGCGATTCGATCGCCGATGCGATGTGCCGCTTACTTGACCTTGGCGACCTTGGGTGCATCTACTTGCGGCATAGCCGAATTGTGTTGGTTGATGATCAGCCACTTGCCGTCGCGCTTTTCGTACACGAAGGTGTAGCGGGCCTGCACGTTGCTCTTCTTGCCGGCCTTGTCGGTCAAGGTTAAGGTGTACACGCCGGCATCCACAGCGCTGTCGTCGTCGAGCACGCGCACGGTGCGGTAATTGACCACGCCCTGCGGCTTCTTGGTCAGGAACATCTCGAAGTCGTTTTCGATCTGCTCGCGCGAGGCGCGCACTTCGTTGGAGACCGTCGGCAGCAACACGCCGTCCGGTGCGTACAGGTCGGCCACCTTGTGCGGGTTGCCGGTGGCCAGCGCCGCGTTCCAGGTGTCGAACAGCGCAGCGACTTCGCGCTCTTCGCCGCCGGCCGGCAGCTTGGCCTTGTCGGTGTAATGCATCACGCCGCCAGCCAGCGCCGGGGTGGCTGCCACCGCCAGAACAGAGAGAAGAGGGTGCGACGCATGGGAAATCTCCGTGTGATTGATGGGGTGCCTCAGCAGGCAGGGCCAGTATCGAAATCCACGGGGTGCCGAAATGCTGCTGTTCGGCATAGCATTGAATATGCTCTTCAGCATATCTGCTTTGACTTTAAGTGGATGAAATGTATGGAGGTACGACCTCTTTCATCCCGCACGACGAAATGACGCTTCATGTCATTGGCATGGGTCATCCGGAAACCATCGGTCGTCGATGCCGTGGCGCGCGGCTTGGCCGCTCACGCGTGTTCACGCACGGGCCGAGCGTAGTTGCGGTCCAGTTGCTCACAGGCACCGTGCAGAACTCCTTCACTGGCGATCCGCTAACCAATTCCCAATGCCCATTCCCCAATTACAGCACATACCAACACGGCTGCAGACAAACGACGCTGCTAGAATGACAGCCCCTTTCCATCCGCCGCGCTGTCGCGGTCGCAGGAGCTTGTGAACATGGCAATCAAGGTTGGCATCAACGGATTCGGTCGCATCGGACGCAACGTGCTGCGCTCTGCGGTGCAGAACTTCGCCAATGACATCGAGATCGTGGCCATCAATGACCTGCTCGAGCCCGACTACCTGGCCTACATGCTGCAGTACGACTCGGTGCATGGCCGCTTCAAGGCCGAGGTATCGGTCGACGGCAATACGCTGATCGTCAACGGCAAGAAGATCCGCCTGACCCAGGAACGCGACCCGGCCAACCTCAAGTGGGATGCCGTGGGCGCTGACGTGGTGATCGAGTCCACCGGCCTGTTCCTGACCAAGGAAACCGCACAGAAGCACATCGATGCAGGTGCCAAGAAAGTGATCCTGTCGGCGCCGTCCAAGGACGACACCCCGATGTTCGTCTACGGCGTCAACGACAAGACCTACAAGGGCGAAGCGATCATCTCCAACGCCTCGTGCACCACCAACTGCCTGGCGCCGTTGGCCAAGGTGATCAACGACAAGTGGGGCATCAAGCGCGGCCTGATGACCACCGTGCATGCGGCCACTGCGACGCAGAAGACCGTGGACGGCCCGTCCAACAAGGATTGGCGCGGCGGCCGTGGCATCCTGGAGAACATCATCCCGTCTTCCACCGGCGCGGCCAAGGCCGTGGGCGTGGTGATTCCCGAGCTCAACAAGAAGCTCACCGGCATGAGCTTTCGCGTGCCGACCTCCGACGTGTCGGTGGTCGACCTCACGGTCGAACTGGAAAAGCCGGCCACCTACGCCGAAATCTGCGCCGAGGTGAAGGCACAGAGCGAAGGCGCACTGAAGGGTGTGCTGGGGTATACCGAAGACAAGGTCGTGGCCACCGATTTCCGCGGCGAAACCTGCACCTCGGTATTCGACGCCGACGCCGGCATCGCGTTGGACTCCACCTTCGTCAAGCTGGTGTCCTGGTACGACAACGAGTGGGGCTATTCCAACAAGTGCCTGGAAATGGTGCGGGTTGTGGCCAAGTAAGTTTTTGGCGCAGTGATGAAACAGGCCCCGGCATGCCGGGGCTTTTTCATTTTTGGCCATGGATGTTGTGTTTCTTGCGCTGTGACGCCTTCGGTAGCCGCACGGAAGTGGACTTTGCTGGACTCACGTGCGCTAATTTGCACGCACGGCGGCCGTTCCCGTGTCGTGTACGAAGGATCGGGGAACTCCATGGATCGAGAGAAAAGTGATGAATAAGTTTTTGGCAGGCGCCTTGGCGCTGAGTGTGGTTGTTGCGTGTTCCGTGCCCTCGACGAGTTGGGCTGCAAAAAAGCAGACCGGTACGCCGGCCTGGATGAATGCCGATGGTGAGGTGATCAAGTCGTCCGATGTCGAGGCGGGCTACGGCGAGACCGTCAAGGGCGTCAATGATTACGAGGGCGAGATCACCGGCAAGCCGGCGCCTGGCAGCAAGTTCACCCAGCTGAAAATCGGTATGCCGATGAAGCAGGTCACCGACCTGATTGGTCAGCCGAACGACCAGGGGGCTTACGTGACCGGCAAGGCATTTATCCCGTTCTTCTTTGGTGGCGACCGCTACCGTTACGAAATGGCCTATAAGGGCCAGGGGCGCCTGGTGTTCGCTGGCAAGTCGATGGGGACCGGCGGCAACCTGATCTGGATCATCCATAACAAGAACGACAGCGGCTACCGCGAATAACTGTTCAAAGCGCCCGGTTTTCCGGGCGTTTTCTTGTGTGAGGCATGCACGCAAGCATGCATGCGACTACAGCTTGCCGACGCTCCATCCGTCGTCTGCGCGAGAGGCTGGCTGCCCAGCCGCAGCCCGAGGCTGTATGGTGCGCGCATTCGGCTGGACGCCGGCTCGGGGTTGCTGCGTTGGAAACGATAATCGTGTTGGTGGCCTTGGTGCTGCTTGCCGTGCCGGTGGGTGTGGTGATTGCGCTGGTGTGGATTGCCGGGCTGCGGCGGCGGGTAGCGGCGCTGGAGCAGCGGCTTGCGCAGTGGCAGAGCAGTGGTGCCGAGCGCGCGGATGCGCCAGCGCAAGCACCCGCGGACGCGCAGGGCAGGGCATGGGAACGACCAGACGAGGCGCCCGATGTCGGCGCTGGTCCGGGCTCTGTCGCCGACCGCGATCTACCCGGGTACCGCGCCTCCGACGCAGCGCGTCAGGACGTTGGCTGGGATGCGCCGGGCGCGGATCACCAGGGGTTGGTGTGTCTGGCTCGGCGGTGCCGCCGCCATTGCCGGTGCAGGCACCTGCAGATGCGATGGCGCGCAGTGCAATCGTGGGGTCGGAACGTCCCGGCGCGCAAGCGCAGGCAACGCGCGCTCAGCCGGCGCAACCGCAATCGGCACAAGCGCAACCACCCCAGCTTCCAGCCGCGCCCAGCGCCATCGCGCGCGCGGCCAGCGCCTTGAAGCGTTGGTTCACCGAGAGCAATGTGCCGGTCAAGGTTGGCATGCTGGTGTTGTTGGCCGGCGTGGCGTCGCTGTTGAAGTACGCCAGCGACCAGGGCTGGATGCGCATGCCGATCGAGCTGCGCTTGGCCGGCATCAGCGTTCTGGCATTGGCCGGTCTGATCTTCGGTTGGAAGCAGCGCGCGCAGCGGCCGGGCTTTGCGTTGGCGTTGCAGGGCGGCGCCATCGGTGGCTTGTTGTTGACCGTGTTCGCGGCGTTCAAGTTGTACGGCTTGCTCGATGCCGGGATGGCGCTGGGCATCAGCGTGGTGCTGATCGCAGGCATGTGTGTGCTGGCGGTGCTGCAGGATTCGCGCACGTTGGCGGTGCTGGGCGTGCTGGCCGGTTTTCTTGCGCCGATCTGGTTGTCTACCGGCAGCGGCAATCATGTCGCGCTGTTTTCGTACTACGCCGTGCTCAACGCCGGCATCGTGGCGATTGCATGGACACGCCCATGGCGCGTGCTGAACCTGCTGGGGTTTGTTTTCACCTTCGGCATCGGCACCGTGTGGGGTGCGCTGCAGTACACCCCGGCGAAATTCGCCACGATCGAGCCGTTCCTGTTGCTGTTCTTCGCGATGTATGTGGCGATTCCGGTCCTGCATGCGCGCCGCGGCGACGGCAGTGCCGGCAGGCTCATCGATGGCAGCCTGTTGTTCGGAACGCCGCTGGTGGCCTTCGCGTTGCAGGCGCGACTGCTTGAGGGCGATCGGCAGCCATTGGCGTTGGCGCGGTGGCGGTGGCCGCGTTGTCTGCGGGGCTGGCCAGTTGGCTGCTGCGCTGCGCGTCCACGCGCTTGCTGGGCCAGGCGCACGCGATGCTGGCGGTCGGGTTCGCAACCCTGGCCGTACCGCTGGCGCTGTCGGCACGTGCCACTGCGAGCGTGTTTGCTCTGGAAGGCGTCGGTTTGCTGTGGCTGGGGCTTCGCCAACAACGGCGGATCCCGCAGGTCAGCGGTGTCGCGCTGCAGGTGTTTGCGGCGGTGGGTGTCGCCTTCGGCGTGGATGCCTGGCGCGAGGATGCGGTCGCGGTGGCCAACGCAACCTGCATGAGTACCTTGCTGCTGGCGCTGGCCGGCTGGGCCAGTGCCTGGTTCCTGCGCGATGCGGGGCATCGGCGGCGTGCGCTGGTGGCGTATCTGTGGGGACTGGGTTGGTGGACGCTGTGCGGCGTGCACGAGATCCTGCGTTTTGCCGATCTGCGCAGCGAACCGGATCTGCTGCTGGGCTTGGTCGCACTTAGTCTATGGCTGGCGGCCGAAGTGCATCGGCGCCGTCCTGCAGCGGCGTTGGTGTGGACGGTGATGTCGGGTCCGGCGCTGGCGGCTCCGTTGGCGCTGTGGCAAGACGCAGCGCACACCCAGCCATTCGCGCATTGGGGCGCGCTGGCTTGGGCAGTGTTTGCGGTGGCGGGCGCGCGAGCGCTGTGGTGCCTGCGCACCCAGCAAGGTGCTGGCGCCATCGCGGCGCAGTTCATCTGGTGGCTGCTGTGGCCGTTGGTCATCTCGTTGGGCGCGGCCTGGCTGGCCGATGCGTTCTCGCTGGCCAATGGCTGGCGTTGCGCCTTGCTGGCGGCGCCATGGTTGCTGGTGGCGGCGCTGGGGCTGTTGCGCTGGCCGTGGCTGGCCTGGCCGCAGGGAGACAGCTTGGATCCCGCACGCAACGCGTTGCTGAGTTGCGGGTTCGCGGTGTTGGGACTCGGCTGGCTGCTCGCGTTGCTGGACCCGGTGAGCGCTGTGTGGCTGCCGTTGCTCAATCCCGCCGAGCTGGCGCAATTGGCGGTTGTTGCCTTGCTTGCGCGCTGGGCCTGGTCGGCACCTGCGCCGACAGTGCTGCAGCGCAGGCGCGTGAGCGCGCTAGGGGTGCTGGGTTGGGCGTTGATCACCGGCAGCACCTTGCACAGCGTGCATCACTGGGGCGGTGTGCCGTGGGATTCGGCGCTGATCGGCGCCACCTTGTCGCAGACCAGCCTCACCATCGTCTGGAGCGTGCTTGGCGTGCTGGGCTGGGTGATCGGCTCGCGTCGTGGGCAACGCGGGCTGTGGCTGGGCGGCGCGCTGCTGATGGGGCTGGTCCTGGCGAAGTTGGTGCTGGTCGACCGCCAGCATCTTGGCAATCTTCTCGGCATCGGCTCGTTCATGGCCTATGGCCTGTTGTGCACGGTGGTGGGCTATCTGGCGTCGGCGCCACCGTGTGCGGTCGCGACCGAAGGTCATGCTGTCGAAGAGAACGGCGTCGAAAAGGATCAGGAATGAACGCGATGCGATGGGCGCTGCTGCTGATGGTGCCGATGCTGGCGCAGGCCGCCGATCTGCGGCAGGACTACCGCCGGCAGTGGCTGCTGCAGGTCACCGGCTCGGATGCCGGGCTCTATCAGGTGAGCTTGAATGCGGCGGTGTATCGCACCGCGCACGACGCGGCGCTGCGCGATGTCACGGTGGTCGATGCGCGTGGGCAAGAGCTGCCCACCGCCTGGCTGCCGATGGATGCAGCACCGGCGGCTGCGGTACGCCGTCAGCGCCTGCCCCTGTTTGCGCTGCCGGCCGGTGCCGCGCCGGCCGACGGCAATCTGCAGTTGATTGCCGAGCGCGACGCCAGTGGTGCGGTGCGCCGCCTGGAAGGCCGCTTTGCGACCGGGGCCGTTGCTGTGGGCCACGGTGTCAGCTGGCTGATCGATGCCAGCGCGCTGCGCGAACGCCCGCGTGCGCTATTGCTGGATTGGGAGGGCGACATGCCGGTGCAGGCTCAGGTGCGTGTGGAAGGCAGCGACGATCTGCGCGACTGGCGCGTGCTCGCCTCCGACGCCACGGTCATTGCGCTGGACAATCAGGCGCAGCAACTGCAGCAGCGGCGCATCGCCCTGGACGATGCTGCGCGTTACTTGCGCCTGGTCACTGCATCGGGCGAGCTGCCGGCATTACGCGTGGTCGAGGCGGAGCTGGAAGGTATCGCCATGTCCACACCGCCGCAGTGGCTGGACTTGCCAGGCACCGCACAAGATGCGGCGCTGGTGTATGCCTTGCCCGGTCGCTTTCCGATCAACCAACTGGATGTCGGCGGCAGTCAGGCCGAGGCGGTCGAGTGGATCGTGGCAAGTCGCGATACCGACGATGCGCCGTGGCTGCAACGTGCCGGCCCATGGTTGGCGTATCGACTGGGCCAGGGCACGGCCGCCGCGTCACCGCCGCAACTGCTGTCTGCCCCCGTGCGCGATCGTCAATGGCGGTTGGTCGCCGCGCAGGGGCGCAGCACCGCCGTGCCGACGCTGCGCGTCGGGTACCAGCCGGAGCGGCTGATGTTTCTCGCTCAGGGCCAGCCACCGTATGCGCTGGTCGCCGGCAGTGCGCGTGCGCAGCGCACCGACGCACCGCTGGGCGTAATGCTGCAGGCACTGCGGCGCGAACGCGGCGCACAGTGGCAGCCGGCGCAGGCCCGTCTGGCTGCGCAGGCACAGCCGCTGGCGGGCGATGCCGCGCTGCAGCCGGTCGCCACGCCGCGCGACTGGAAGCGTTGGCTGCTGTGGGGCCTGCTGGTCGGTGGCGCCTTGCTGGTCGGCGGTTTCGCGGTGAGCCTGTTGCGTAGCGCGTCGGCCAATCGCAACGGCTGATTGCGCTCGCTTCGCACGGCGGTTTGCCGCTGCGGCGCGAAGGTCGGACAATGGGCGTCCCCCGTGACCAAGGCAGCCGTATTGCCCGTCGTTTTCGACCAAGCATCCCGCGCCTCGCCGACCGTCTTGGCGGCCTCGCGCGTGGTGGGCAATATGCGCGCCACGCGGTCCGCCCGCGGGCGCAACGACATCGCGATGGCGATCCACATCCAGTTGCCGTCAACGGCACAGCGCTCACCTGTTTGCACCGGCGCGCCTGCTGGGTGCTTCTGCCTGACCATTCCCCATTCCCCCTCCCTAGACCGAACGAGCTGACCCCATGTCCATTGTTCGCATGACCGACCTCGATCTCTCCGGCAAGCGCGTATTGATCCGCCAGGATCTCAACGTGCCGATCGACAACGGCCAGATCACCTCCGAACAGCGCATCACCGCCTCGGTGCCCACCATCAAATTGGCGCTGGAAAAAGGCGCGGCCGTGATGGTGACCTCGCACCTGGGCCGGCCCAAGGAAGGCAGCTGGACCGAAGAAGATTCACTGGCGCCGGTGGCCACGCGTCTGGCCGCGTTGCTGGGGGTGGACGTGCCGCTGGTGCGCGACTGGGTCGATGGCGTGGAGGTCGCGCCAGGCCAGGTGGTGCTGCTGGAAAACTGCCGCATGAATGTCGGCGAGGGCAAGGACGACGAGACGCTGGCGCGCAAATATGCCGCGCTGTGCGATGTCTTCGTGATGGATGCCTTCGGCACCGCGCACCGTGCGCAGGCGTCCACGCATGGCGTGATCCGTTTCGCGCCGGTCGCGGCAGGTGGCCCGCTGTTGATGGCCGAACTCGACGCCCTGGCCAAGGCGTTGGACAACCCGGCCAAGCCTTTGCTGGCGATCGTTGCCGGCAGCAAGGTGTCCACCAAGCTGGAGCTGCTGTCCAACCTGGTCAACAAGGTCGACCAGCTGATCGTCGGCGGCGGCATCGCCAACACCTTCATTGCCGCGGCCGGGCATGCCGTGGGCAAGTCGCTGAACGAGCCGGACTTGATCCCGACCGCCAACCAGATCGTGGCCGCTGCCAAGGCGCGTGGCGCCGAGATTCCGCTGCCCACCGATGTGGTCGTTGCCAAACAGTTCCTGCCCGATGCGCAAGCGAGCGTGAAGGCGCTGGATGCGGTCGATGCGGACGATCTGATCCTGGATATCGGCCCGCAAACCGCGCAGCGCTACGCCGAGCTGATCGCCAGTGCCGGCACGGTGGTGTGGAACGGGCCGGTGGGCGTGTTCGAATTCGAGTCCTTCAGTCACGGCACCGAAACGTTGGCGCGCGCGATCGCCAGTTCCAAGGCGTTCTCGATCGCCGGCGGTGGCGACACCCTGGCCGCAGTGGACAAATACGACATCGCCCAGGACGTCACCTACATTTCCACAGGCGGCGGCGCATTCCTGGAGTTTCTGGAAGGCAAGACCTTGCCGGCGGTGGCCGCACTGCAGGCCCGCGGTCAGTGAGTGCAGCTACGCTGTTTTTCGATCTGGACGGCACGCTGGTCGATTCGGAGCCAGGCATCGTTGCCAGCATCGTGCATGCCTTCGACGAGCTCGGCCAGCCGCGCCCGTCGGCGCAGACCTTGCGCGCCTGGATCGGCCCACCGTTGCGCGACAGCTTCACCGAGTGTTTTCCGAACGATCCGGAGTTGGTGCAGCGTGCGCTCGGGCTCTACCGTGCACGTTACGACGCGGTGGGCTGGACCGAACTCAGCGTGTTCGACGGCATTGGCGAGGTTGTCACCGACCTGCAGCGGGCCGGTCATCGTCTGGCCGTGGTGACCTCGAAAAATGAGCGCTATGCGCGGCGCATCGTCGAGCACCTGCCCTTCGGCGCGTGCTTCGAACAGGTGATCGGTGCCAGCGAAGATGGCGAACGTCGCTTCAAGCCAGACCTCATTGCCGAAGCGCTGCGCCGTTTGCAGATCGACAAGGCCGGCTGCGTGATGATCGGCGACTGCCGAATGGATATCGATGGCGCCAATCACCACGGCATCCACAGCATTGGCGTGTTGTGGGGCTTCGGCGACGAAGCCGAACTGCGTGCGGCCGGTGCCGGTGCGCTGGCACGCACGCCGGCTGAACTGGCGGCGTTGCTTCAGTGATGAGCAGCGCGCGTCGGCCGTTGCGTTCGCTTGGTCCACGCGCCTGCAAACACGCTTCGCAGCGCGCAGAACACGCTTCACCGCTGCCGGGTTAGGGTGGCGACCGTTCGCGTTGCCCAGGGCAGCGCGGGCGCAGGCGTACGTACTGTCCCGCACTGTCTACAAGACATGCCGGAATCGGAGGAAGGCTATGCCGCAATGCCATCCTCGGTAAGTGACGCGTGTGTGTTAAGTTTCGCTGCTTTTACAGGGAAGCCATCATGAAAGAACGTCAACGCCGTACCAAGATCCTCGCCACCCTCGGACCGGCAACGGATGCGCCCGGTGTGCTGGATACACTGTTCAAGGCGGGCGTCAACGTGGTGCGCCTCAACTTCAGCCATGGCGACCCGTCCGGCCAGGCCAAGCGGGCTGCCGAAGTACGTGCCGCCGCGGCGCGCGTCGGTGCCGAAGTCGGCATCCTGGCCGACTTGCCGGGCCCGAAGATCCGTATCGAACGTTTTGCCGAAGGCAAGATCAAGCTGGCCATGGGCGATCGCTTCGACCTGGTGGCCGATGCCAACGCGCCGGCTGGCGACCAGACGCAGGTTGGCGTCAGCTATCTGGGACTGCCGCAGGACGTGACCGCCGGCGACGTGCTGCTGCTCGACGATGGCCTGATGCAGTTGCAGGTCACCGATGTGCAGGGTGAGCGCATCGTCACCAAGGTGTTGAACGATGGCGTGCTGTCCGACCGCAAGGGCCTCAACAAGCAGGGCGGTGGTCTGTCGCTGGGCGCATTGACCGAGCGCGACAAGGAGCTGATCGGCATCGTGGCCGAGATCGGCGTGGACTTCATCGCGGTGTCGTTCTGCCGTAACGCGCAGGACATGCACGATGCACGTCAGATCGCGCAGCAGCATGGCTGCGATGCGCAGCTGGTGTCCAAGATCGAGCGCACCGAGGCAATCGAAAACCTGGTCGAGATCGTCGAAGCCTCCGATGTGGTGATGGTGGCGCGTGGCGACCTGGGCGTTGAAATCGGCGATGCCGAACTGCCGGGTCTGCAGAAGAAGATCATTCGCGAATCGCTGGCGCAGAACAAGGTGGTGATCACCGCCACGCAGATGCTGCAGTCGATGGTCGAAAGCCCGATCCCCACCCGCGCCGAAGTGCTGGACGTGGCCAACGCGGTCATCGACGGCACCGATGCGGTAATGCTCTCGGCCGAAACCGCCGCCGGTGCTTACCCGGTGCGTGCGGTGGAAGCGATGGCGCGCATCTGCCTGGGGGCCGAGCACCAGTTCGAATTCGACACCGATTTTGAAGCGGCGCAACGCAACCTGCAGCGTGCCGACCAGGCGATTGCGATGGCGACCATGTTCCTGTCCGAGCATATCGGCCTGGGCGGCGTGGTGGCATTGACCGAATCCGGCGGCACCCCGCGCTTCCTGTCGCGCTTCCGCTCCAATATGCCGATCTACGCCTTCACCCGTCACGATGGCGCGCGCCGCCAGATGGCGATGATGCGCGGTGTGTTCCCGATCAATTTCGACAGCCGCGGCCTGACCCCGCGCGAGGCCGCACGTGCGGCGATCCGTCTGCTGGTGGAGAACGAGCGCATGGGGCCTGGCGACCGCGTGGTCTTTACCAGCGGCGAGCACATGGAAACCCACGGTGCCACCAATACGCTGCGCCTGCTGGAAGTCGGCGAAGACGGCCGCGCCACCGGTCTGGGCGAGCTGTAACGCCTGTCGACCGCATCCGGCGCATTACCTGAGCCAGAACAGACGGGACACACAACGGCGGCCCCAGGGCCGCCGTTGTGCTGTGTGGCGACCTGACCGCTGGGCGAGCGCTCGGTCGTGGCCGGGATCGTTGGTCAACGGCCGCATCCGGCGAGTACCGGTTCGCGCAACATCGCGCCGCGCTGCCGCAACGGTGCTGGTTATGTAGCACAAGGGCTGTCCACGATGTAACGCGTGCCGCAGGCGCAACTCTACTGCGACAGACGAAGCAGCAAAGCGGCCGACCCTCAAAGTGTCAGCTGACTCACGCATGGCCCAGTATCAACGCGCCGGCGCAGGTCATTGCCGTGCTGCGTCACAGGGACGCAAGCACCAAGCCGCGCCGCATGCTCCGCTTTGCCGATTCCCGATTCCCGATTCCCGATTCCCGATTCCCGATTCCCGCGATGCGAGCATCACCACACATCCTGTCACGCAGATCACGTGTAATCGGTTGTAGGCATTCCGTGAAGGAATGTGTACGATTTTCGTCGCTATACTTTCGTTCTCCCCCGCAGCTGCCACAGGAACTACATGAGCATCGAACAGCTTGCCGAAACCGCCCAGGCCATGGTCGCCCCGGGTAAGGGCATCATCGCCATCGACGAATCGACCAGCACGATCGCCAAGCGTTTTGCCAGCGTCGGCATCGAGAACATCGAAGAAAACCGTCGCGCCTACCGCGAACTGTTGCTGACCACGCCCAAGCTGAGCGACTACATCTCCGGCGCCATTCTGTTTGACGAGACCATCCGTCAGAAGACCAAGGATGGCGTGCCGTTCGCCGAGTACATGACCGCACACGGCATCATCCCGGGCATTAAGGTCGACAAGGGTGCGCAGCCGTTGGCCAGCATGCCGGGCGAATTGGTCACCGAAGGCCTGGATGGCTTGCGTGCACGTCTAGAGGAGTACTACACGCTGGGCGCACGCTTCGCCAAGTGGCGTGCGGTCATCAACATCGGCGAAGACATCCCGTCCGGCACCTGCATCGAGGCCAACTCGCACGCGCTGGCGCGTTACGCTGCGCTGTGCCAGGAGCAGGGCCTGGTGCCGATGGTCGAGCCGGAAGTGATCATGGACGGCAGCCATGACATCGAAACCTGCTACGAAGTGACAGAAGCCACGCTGCGCTCGCTGTTCGGTGCGCTGTATGAGCAGAACGTCGTGCTCGAGGGCACCATCCTGAAGGCGTCGATGGTCATTTCCGGCAAGAGCTGCGAAGAGCAGGCCAGCATCGAAGAGGTGGCCGAGTCCACCGTGATGTGCCTGAAGTCCACCGTGCCGGCGATCCTGCCGGGCATCGTGTTCCTGTCCGGCGGCCAGACCGACGAGCAGTCCACCGCCCACCTCAACGAAATGCACCAGCTCGGCAACCTGCCGTGGCCGCTGAGCTTCTCTTACGGCCGCGCCATGCAGCAGGCCGCGCTGAAGCTGTGGGCCAAGGACATGACCGGCAACTTCGCCAAGGCGCAGCAGGTCATTTACGAGCGCGCCAAGGAAAACGGCCTGGCCGCGCTGGGTAAGTGGAAGGGTTGATCGATTGATGGTGGCTGCAAGGCCGCCGCATCGATAAAACAAAAACGCCGTCAGCGATGCCGGCGTTTTTGTTTGCTGCATTTGCAGGTGCATCCGATGCCGCGCGGAAAACAAAGGGCGCCTTGCGGCGCCCTTTTGTCAATCAAATTTGCTCGATCCAGCCGGTCGATGCGACGTGCGTCCACATCAACCAATCTCAGGCCGCCGCAGTTTCCTGCGTCGCCAACGCTTGCTGGTAGGCCTTGTAGGTTGCTTCGTTGTAGGCCACCAATACGATGTGCTTGGGCACCTTGTGCGAGCGCTGCCAATCGCGCGTTTCGGTCACGGCGATGCGCGCTGCCTGATACAGCGGATAGCCGTAGATGCCGCAGCTGATCGCCGGGAACGCGATCGAATGCAGCATCATCTGTTCGGCGAGTTTCAGCGATTGCCAATAGCAGTTGGCCAGCTGTTCGGGCTCGTTGTGCTTGCCGTCGCGCCACACCGGGCCAACGGTATGAAAGATGTGGCGTGCCTTCAGATTGAAACCGTCGGTGATGCGGATTTCGCCGGTGGGGCAGCGCACGCCCGGACGCACTTGCGGCAATGCTTCGCAGGCTTCCAGCAAACGCGGGCCGGCGGCGCGGTGGATGGCGCCATCGACGCCACCACCGCCCAGCAGTGATTCGTTGGCGGCGTTGACGATGACGTCAACGTCGAGTTCGGTGATGTCGCCTTGCCAGACTTCGATTCTCATGGCGCGATAATTATGCGAATTGCATGATGGGCGCGTGATGGGGAGCACGCTGCTGAATCCGCACGCTATCGGTCATTCATCTCATCTGCTGTGACTGTCTGACGGAGTGGAATGTATGCTGTCCGGCGACATCTGTGCGCTCTCTCGGAGCGATCGGCAGCATCCATTGCCACGCATGAGGTAATGCGTGTCGCGTCTACAACCAGCGGCGCACGCGCGCGCAATAGTCGTTGTAGTGGCGGCCGAATTCGGCGCGCAGACGCGCCTCTTCGAACGGGATGACATAGCGCTGCAGCGCAAGCCACGGCAGCGGTACCAACGCAACGGCCCACAGCAGGCCAAGTTGCAGGCACAGGCCGACGTAGCTCAGCACCAAGGCCAGGTACATCGGGTTGCGGGTAACGCGATACGGGCCGTCCAGCACCAGTCGCGAAGGATGACCGCTAGGCATGATGGTGGTGCGTCGACGCGCAAACAGGATGAAGCAGCTCACCGCCAGCGCCAGGCCGAGACAGGCGATGCCGCCGCCAGCCAATTCGATCCAGGCCAGCGGCGCGGGTGGAGGTAGAGGCAGATCCAGCGCATCCTGCAGCCATGCGCCCAGCCCCAGGGCGAGCGCAAAGTGGACCGGGGAGGTCATTTTTACCAGCCATGGCGCCCGCGCGGCGCGGGTCTCGATGTGTCTCCATACGGCTGATTGCTCACACATCTCTCCCGACATCACGGCCGCCATCCTAACGTTTCCTTGACATGGACGGGAGTGTGGGCACTTGAAGCTGTGGTCCAGAAAGCCAGCAGGCGGATGGCGAGCACTGTCTGCCATGAACTGCAAATGCGAACCTGATTAGCCCCATCGCTCAGCCGTAGTTGCAGGATCTGCGACGAGGCGGTTGGACAATGGCCCCAGCTGAAGGCAACGGAGGTGGGAGATGGGGATCAACATCGTGCAGTTTCAGCCGGGATTGTCGCTGACCGAGTGCGTGGATCGCTACGGAACCGAAGCCACGTGTTACCGGGCGTTGTATCGGTGGCGCTGGCCGAAGGGATTTCGCTGTCCGCAGTGCGACGGCCGTGCGCGTTCGCGCTTTCGACGCGATGGGCAGGTGTACGACCAGTGCCGTGCGTGCCGGCATCAAACCACCTTG
>NZ_JFAQ01000042.1 GCF_001304695.1 Xanthomonas axonopodis | reverse complement strand
CTGCACGATGTTGATCCCCATCTCCCACCTCCGTTGCCTTCAGCTGGGGCCATTGTCCAACCGCAGCGTCGCAGATCCTGCAACTGGAGGCTGAGGGATGGGGCTAATCAGGTGAACAGATAACGCTGCATTTCGGCGAAGGCGATGGGGTCGCTGACCTTGGCCGCAGCGCCACGTGTGGCATAACTGAGCTGCGCCTGCGCATCCAGAAACTCCTTGAAGTCGCGCGTGACTTGCGGGAATGCCCGCGATGCCGCCAGCGACGTGCCAAGCGCGTCGCGTTGGGTAGGTGCGACGCTTACGGTGGCCGGTGTCCGCAGCAAGGGTGGCATCAGTGTATCGATGCTGCGGTCGATGGTCGTCGAGATCGATGGCGATAGCAGCGTGGCGGCGCCAGCTGTGGGCGCCAGTGCAAAAACGCAAAGCGCAGTAATCGCGTGGCTGATCGATATCTGCCGATGAGAACGGAAGGTCATGTGTTGTCCCTTGGCGCCGGAATGCAACTGTCTGCACGCGGCATACCATGCAGGACAGCAGCTTCAGTCCGCAGTTGCATTCCGAGGGCCGTTCGGGGCGCATGCCTGCGTCGAAGGCTTGCGCAGTCTAGCTGCGCAAAAAAAAAACAAATGGATGGGCAAAAACGCATTGCGTGACATCAGGCACGAAGCAAGCGCAATGCGCTAAGCGGATGCGGTGTCGATGGTCATGCACACCCTTGCGTACGGCGTCTTGCGGTTGCGCAAAGGTGTGCCAGTTCACTCCACTATCAGCATGGCGGCTCTTACTTCTTTTGCAGCCTCACTGCAGCGCCGCCGCTTGCAGCAAACGCAAGCTGCAGCGTGTCGTTACGTGTGAGCCTGCGTGTGTCGATGCGCACGTCGCTCGGGGTCTCTCCATCGGCATAGATGGTGGCGTTCCAGCTGCCTTTGCCCAGGAACGAGAGCGGCAGGGTCAGCGTGCGCGCCTGCTCGTTGGTCATCGCACCCACATACCAGTCCTTGCCACTCCGCCGCGCCAGTGCGATGTGCTCGCCGATGGCGCCTTCCAGTGCACGCGTCTCCTGCCAGCTTGCCGGCACATCACGCAAGAACTGCGCGGCAGGCACGTTTTCGTATTGCTCGGGACTGTCGGCAACCACCGCAAACGGACTCTCATTGGCCACGTACATCGCCAATTTCTGCGCCCGTGTGGTCATCACCTGCGGCCCGAAGTGCTGTGGCTTGAACTCGGCCGGGCGGACATTGCGGAAGCCGCCAGGGGTGTAATCCATCGGCCCGAGCAACATGCGCGTAAGTGGCAACGTGAGGTTGTGAGTCGCGGTGATGCGTGCGCTCCACTTGTTGTACTCGGCGCCGAGCACGCCCTCCTGGGTGAGATAGTTCGGATAGGTGTGGGGTCAGCCCGGTCGGGTGATACGCACCGGGCAGATCTACCAGCAACTTGTGCTCGGCAGCCCTGCGCAGCAGGCGATGCTAGAAGTCCACCATCTGCTGATCGTCGCGGTCCATGAAATCGACCTTGATGCCCTTCATGCCGAGTTGCTGGTACCAGGCGAGCGCTTGGTCCATGTGCGCATCGAGCGCGCGCCAGTGCGCCCACAGGCACAACCCGACATCGCGCTTGCGCGCGTAGTTCACCAAGCCAGGCAGATCGAGTTGCTCGACCGGACGGAGAATATCTGCCTCGGCGTTGTACTGACCATCGCCGGTGCTGCCGTAATACCAGCCGTCGTAGATCAGCATGTATTGCAGCTTCAACTGCTGCGCATGGTCGATATAGCGCTGGATGGTGGCGGTATTCATGCCCGGGTTCGCCACCCCGCTGGCCAGACTGCCCGACCACCAATCCCACGCCGATTTGCCCGCGCGCACCCAACTCGCATCGAAGGCGGGCGGCGGATTCAGCGCTGAAATCAGGTTGGATTCGATCAGGCTCGCGGGGTTGTCGGCCAGCATGATTACGCGCCAAGGCGTGGCGAAATCGCGGCCCTTGGCATCGATGCTGACCGCCAACGTGGGGTCGTCCAGGCGCGGCGATAGTTTTGCCGACACGCCCAGGCCGCCATCGGAACGACCGGTGAGATACAACCCGGCGTAATCGCGCAGATTCGCTTCGCCGATCGCAAGCGTAGTGCCTTTGGCGTCGGTCTGGCACACCAGCGGTAACTCGATCAAATTGTGGGCACGCAATTTGGATGCGGTGACCGCATCGTATTCGCCCTCGTGACTGGTTCCGAAGCGGCCCAGATTCAAGTTCCAGCAACGGTAATCGTGCGGGAATGCGAAACTGGTGAGTTCATATCGCGTATGCGCACCTGGCCCGCATCCGGCAGTATGTAACGCAGCGCAACGCTGTCGTCATACGCACGCAGTTCGATGCTGAGCTTGCGGTGTTGCGTATCGGCCAGCTGCACGCGCAGTTCTCGATAGTGGTCGCGTGCCTGTCGCGTCTTTCCAACCGTCAAGGTGAAGCGGCTGTCGTACAGCTCGGTCTTGCTGCTTTGCAGCGTCATGTCACGGCCGAGCTTGTTGCCGCGGCCCATATCCAGTCCGAGCGGCGCATCGTCGAGCACCAACGTGTTGCGATATAGCACGCGATAGTTGGTACGCCACCGGCGCCTAGCGTGAATTCCACTTGCGTGCGTGCATCAGGCGATTGCACGCGCATGCTCCGTGCTGCTGTGGGTACAGCGATCAGACACAACAACGCACATGCCGCGGGGACTGCGGATTGGAACAGGTTTCGCATGATTCCCTCCTCGTGGGATTGCCAACCCTAACGCGCAAAGGTTGTTGTCGATATCCAGCTGGGGTAACGTTATCTCGCACTATGGCTGCTGAAACAAGGGCGGCAGCCACGGGCGGCATCACGGAGGTCATGACGCAAAACGTCTGTGCGACGGGTTGCCGATTGCATCGAAGCGGTGTGCACCGTTGTGTGGCAGTAGAGCTTGGGAGAGGCCTCTCAGGAAGGTCTGAACAACGAGGCCTGACAGGGCGGAATGTGGCATCGTTCCCGGAGAGTCTCGTTTGGAGCTTCGGGTTTCTCGCCATTTCTGGCGTTTTCCGTGGGAATTTCCCGGGTTACAGGCGCACACTCCCCATCGCAGGCAGTAATCGAGAACAAGCGCAACGCCGCGCAGATCATCGATTCGATCTCTGCCGAAGACATCGGCAAATTGCCCGACGTCACCATTACCGACTCGCTGCAGCGCGTGCCTGGCGTGCAGGTCCGACGCTCGGCCGGCGAAGGTTCGCAGCTCAATATCCGTGGCATGCCGCAGGTGCAGACCACCATGAACGGTGAGCTGTACTTGAGTGCCGGCGGCGGCGATCAGTATGGCCAGCCGAACATCGGCCGCGCGCAGCCGGATTTCGTGGATATTCCGCCGACCCTGTTTAGTGGCGTGGACGTCATCAAATCGCCCACTGCCGCCGATCTGGATGGCGGCATCAGCGGCACCGTCTCGTTGAAGACGCGGCGTCCGTTCGATCTGCCGGAAGGCTGGACCTTCAGCGGTCAGGCCGAAGGGTCGTACGGCGATCGCGTGCAGAAAGCCAACGCCTTGTATTCGGGGTTGGCCAGTTTCCGCACCGCGCGTTGGGGCGCGTTGCTGGCGGTGTCGTATTCGGATGCCGCGCTGGAAAACAAGCACCCCAGCGTGTATTCCAACGGTGCGCAAAAATCCACCGAACAGAATGTCGGCTTCGACTTCAACGGCGATGGACGTATTGGCAACAACACCGACCCGGGCAATCTGCCGCGTGACTATTTCTACAACTGGGTCGCCACCGAGCTGGATAACCGCAGCACCGATCGCCAGCGCATCGGCGTCAACGGCTCGTTCCAGTTCAACATCAACGATTCGTGGACGGTGCTGGCGGACGCGGCCTACACCAAGCTCGAAGACTACGACACTTCTGTAGCCGCGCAATTGCATACCGGTTGGGCAACCAATCAGTTGCAGCTGGGGTCGGTTGTCGATCCCAATGGCGTGTTGGAGTACGGCAATTTTCGCTACAACCGCTTCCAGCCGCACTCGATGGCTGGGGTGGCTGATTCCGATGCGCTCAACACCAATCTGGAATTGCGCTACGACGATGGCGGGCCGTTCCGTGCCTCGTTGCGCTGGGTGCATGGCGATGCGCAGCGCACCTACGACCAAGCGCGTGCCGATGCAGCGGTGACACGCGGTGACCAGATTCCGCGTGCTGGCGGCGTGACCCAGTGGGCCAACGTCAATGGCCTGCCCACGGTGGATGCGTCGGTGGATTTTCGCGGCGCCTATCCGGCGGTGAACCTTGCGACCGATGTGTCCAATCCAGACAACTGGCAGCTGATGTCCACCTGGGCACAGGGCAACAAGATCGAGGCCAAGATGGACGCGTTCCGCGCCGATGGCACTTTCGAGTTCGACGAGGGCGTGGTGCGCGGCTTCCAGTTCGGCATTCGCTATGGCGAACGCGATTTCAAGTTCGATACCTATCGTTATCTGTCGCCGGTGTCTTCCAGCTGTGCTGATCCGAACCGTTCGCTGTACTACTACAAGGATCCGCTGATCGTGGATACCTGCAGCGGCGTGTCCGAGGCGCGCTTGCTGCCGTTCAATTCGATTCCCGGTTATTGGGCGTATTTCAACGACTTCGATCCGCTCAAGGTCACCGGTCTCGGTAGCCAGGGTCTGCCTGCAATCAACCCGTAGGCGATGAAAGACCCGGTTGCTTATCTCATCAGCCTGCATCCGGGCAACGTGGCGTATCAGCAGGCAGCCGATTCCTACCAGGTGACCGAAAAAACCAGCTCGGCCTATTTCATGGCCAACCTGGAAGGCGGTACCGGCACGCGCGTGCCATGGACGGCCAACATCTGTGCACGCATCGTGCAGACCAAGCTGGCGATCGACCAGTATCTGAGCAGCGGCAACGTCTACATCGGCAATGTCGAATAGAATGGCGTCAGCCCGGCGATCGGCACCAATCGCCTCAATCGCCAGTACACCGATGTGCTGCCCAGCGCGAACCTGTCGCTGGACATCACCGACGCGCAGAAGCTGCGCTTTGCCTACAACAAGGCGGTTGCGCGTCAGGACCTGCCCGATCTGGGCCGTGGTCTGGTGAGCTTCTACGCCGTGAACGGCACGCCGCCGCGTAACCCGTTACTGCCATCGGATGCGGTGCTGTTCCTCAATGGCCGTTCGGGCAATCCGGATCTGGATCCGTATCGCGCTACCAACTACAACGCCTCGTGAGAATGGTATTTCGCCGATGCCTCGTTGATCAGCGTGGGTGCGTTCCTGATCGATGTGAAGTGGTTCCCCACCACCGTCACCAACATCGAGCCCTTGCCCGATGCCGATGGCGTCGGGCGCGCGGGCGGCCCGGTCGAGCGCATCGTCAACGGCGGCGGCAAGATCAAGGGCTTCGAAATCGATTACCAGCAGGCCTTCGATTTCCTGCCGGGCTGGCTGAGCGGTTTCGGGACCAATATCAACTACACCTTCTCCGATGCCGATGCCGATACCGACAACACCGATATCGACGGCAACACGCTGCCGATCGGCGACAACTCCAAGCACCAGGCCAACGCGGTGCTGTGGTATCAGAAAGACAAGCTGCAGGCGCGCGTGGCTTACAACTGGTGCAGCAAGCGCTTCAGTCAGGGTCAACAGTTCCGCGTGGGGCGATGAGCTGGCGATCTGGAACGACGACGTCGGCTACCTGGACGCGTCGTTGAGCTACGACGTCAACGATCACCTGATCTTGTACGCCCAGGCCACCAACCTGACTGGCGAAAGCGAACGCCGTTACGCGCAATGGACCAATCACTACTTCGACCAGAACATCTTCGAGCGTCGCTACTACGCGGGTCTGCGTTTGCGCTTCTGATGTGATGCGCTGCTGCAATGCATCGATGCGTGGCACGGCGCACCCCCGCGCCGTGTTGCATATGCTGTTCTGTCGTTCCTCTCCAAGCGGTCGTTGCGCGTTCTTCCCGTCGCCGTTGATACGGCGTTGCAGTCCGTTCGGTGGTAACGTCGAACACCCTCCCATTCGGTCGCATCGTCGGGAAGCGATACGATTTTTTAGTTTAGTGTGGCGCCGCCGCCTGTGCACTCATGCCGGCAGTTGAAATGCCGTTGCGTGCCTTCTCTGTTTCTCGTCGATCGAGCGTCATCGTTCGGGCGCTATGTTCAACAATGCGTTTGCGAAATTTTGAGTTCCAAGGCGATGCGGAGCTCGTGCAAGCATGGGCCGTCGATAAATGTGTGCACACACGCAAGTTTCTGCCGTTGCATGGTCGTTCAGCCATGCGTAGCATTCGCGGTGCGGGTGCAATGTTATCGCTCGCACGCAGGTATCTGCTGATTGTGTATTTGATAAAAGCGCCCGAAAGGGCAATCCCTTCCTTGCAGCAGGAGTTCGCTCATGAAGATACTTTTTTCGATCAAGCACATGCTGACCTCTCGCAAGAGTCTTAAGTCCTCCGCTTGGTCCAACTATATGTAAATGGCTCGAAGCGCGTTGCGGCTGTGCAACTGCAATGGCAGCCGCACCGTGTTTTCGTAGCGTTCGTCGTGATGTGAGTTAGTACGACCTTGGCCCGCGCGAGGCGGGGCACTGCCGGACGCGGGCATTACCGAGTAGGAGAGCGCATGCCTGCTTCCAACGCTGATGGGGTTGCCAGGGCGACGGTGTTCGCCCCGCGCTTGCAGGCGCTGTTGGGCGAGCACGTCGGCAAAGAGGTGTTCCGGCTGGACGCAGATACCGTGGGCGTGGCTGGCCCGGTGTTGACGCAGAGATTGCTTGACGCGCGCGCGGCAACCGACGTGGAGCGGCCCACCTTTAAACCGCTGCATGGGCGTTCAATCCCGCGCACCGATGCTTCCAAACTGATGCAGGCCATCGGGCGCGATGTGCGCGAAGCGTTGAAGCGTCCTGTGTCGGAAGAACTGGATTTATCCGGACCATGGCCACACGTGGGTCATGTGTATCTGCGCGATCTGTTGTTGGCTGGAGATCCGCTGCGATTGCGCCTGTTGATGGATCGCATGCTTAAGCCGACGCCGAAGTTGACCTGGGCTGTCATCGCCGCCGGCGCGGCAATGCCGTTCAAACTTCAGCACAACGCCTCGGCCCTGGCCACGTGACCGCAGCAGCCGGCAACTACAATGAGCGCCGCTACGCTATGGGCTTGTATCGGCGCACGGCGGCGCCGGTGTGTTTCACTATTTCGACACTGGTGGCCAATGCGCTATGGCTGGGATCGCCCTTCGATCCAGCAGTGCCCAGCCGTCATATCGTCTACGAATCGCTGCGCTTGCTGCCGCCGTCATGGAACATCCTGCGTCACGCATCGCCGGAATATCCCGCGCTTGATAGCCGCATCGGCATTCGCGACGATGTGCTGGTGCTGCCATTGCTGAGTCACCGCGATCCCGCGCTGTGGGAGGCGCCGGAGGCGTTTCGGCCAGAACGCTGGGATCACCTCGATCCGGACAATCACCCCGGCTATCTGCCGTTCGGGCACGCGTCCGAGCGCTGTTGGGCGCGCCACATGGTGATGCCATTGGCCGAGCGCCTGTTGGATGCGCTGCGCAGCTGGGGCTTGGCTGCCGACCCCAAGCAACGCAAGGCGGTGGTTCCGTTGACGGGCCTGCTGGGCGTTGCACAGGTCGATGTCGTTCGCCTATAGACAACCGGTGGTGGCAACTGCGCGCTGTTGCGCGATGTCTTCGGCGGCCCTGCCGTCGAGCCGCGCTTGACCAGCGTGTACTTCATCACCTGATGCACGCCGGGTGCGGTGTCGCCCTTGCGGCGTTGACGGACCGCGTCGGTCAGCAGTGACACAGCAGCGCGCCCCATCGCGGTGACGGGTTGATGCACGGTAGTGAGTTCGGGCCAGATGGTGGTGGCCACCGGCGTATCGTCGAAGCCGGCGATGGAGACATCTTCGGGCACGCGCAAACCCAGTCCGTGTGCGACCGCCACCGCTGCGGCCGCCATGTCGTCGTTGCTGCAGAAGATCGCGGTGGGTGGTTGCGGCTGCGCCAACAGGCTGCGCGCGGCCAGAAGACCGGAGTGATAGGTGAACAGGCCCTCGGCGATCAAACCATCTGCGACCGACACGCCGGCAGCGTGCAGGCTGTCGAGATAGCCATTGGTGCGCAGTGCGCTCGGGGTGTGTTTCGGGTCGCCCTTGATCAACGCAATGCGACGATGCCCGAGCTCGATCAGGTGATCGACGATGGCGCGTGCAGCCTGGTAGTCGTCGATCCGCACCGAGCTGATTTGCGCCATCGGTGCGCCGCTGGCCACCGCCACGACCGGAATGCCGCGTGCATCGAGTTCGGTGATGGTCTGACGCGAGTCGCATAACGGCGGTGGCAGGATCACCCCATCGACGCCGGCTGCGAGCAGACGCTCGGTGGCCGCACGCTGGCTGCGGATGGCACCGCACTTTTCCACCATGACCTGGCTGCCGGTGAGGCTGCTTTGCTCGAGCAGGCCGAGCATGAATTGATTGAGATATGCGGCGCTCGGGTTGCTATACAGCACGCCGATACGCAGCAGCCCGCTGGTCCGCAACGACCGGCCGGCGAGATTTGGCCGGTAGCCCAATGCCTGCACCGAGGCCTCCACGCGCGCGCGCATCGCTTCGCCCACATTCGGGTGACGGTTGATCACACGCGAAGCGGTCATCGGCGAGACGCCGGCGTGTTTGGCGACATCCAATAACGTCGCCGCATTGTTCGCACTGCGTTGCCGCTTGGCCACCATTATGTGTGCTCATCCTGGAGTAAGAGCGAATGCGCGCGCTACCGGTTCGACGTGTAAAGTGACCACGAAAAGCAACCGACCCCTCACCTCACGCAGTACCAGCGGCAGCTGCACGTCACCGCTGCGCATAACGCGTACGCACCGATGCCGAGCAAGCGATGCGCGCTTCTCCCATATGACGCGCGGCGAGTGTCAGCCACTTCAACGCAGCTGCGCACCCGCCAGACAAACGCGCCGATCTGCGCAAGCAGCAGCGCGAGGCATCCTGCGATTCTTGCATGCGCCTGGCGCTCGAAGATCGGCAGTGACTGCCAAATCCAGCGCTCGGCGCACGCGCTACAGTCGTCGCCACTCACTCGCTCGGCGGCTGCACGCTCTTCGCGCAGCTGTCGAAATCGTCATCGGCCTCTGCGGCGAGAAACGCGAACACGGTGTAGGCGGCCACGTTCTGCGCGAGCGCCTTCGGGTCGATCTTGTCCAGCGTGTCGTCGGCGGTGTGGTACAGGTCGAAGTAGTCGGTGCCATCCTACGCCAGCCACCCCCAGGCTCCACCCTTGGCGGAAATCGGCCCGACATCTGGGCCGGGGCCACCCTTGCTCGGTTCATACGCGATGCCCAACGGTGCCAGCACCTCGGCAATCTGCCTGGTCGCGGCACGCCAGTCGTCCGGTGCGGCCGCGCCGGTGTTGAACGCATAGATGCGCCCGGCGCCGAAGTCGTTTTCCGCGCCGATCTGATGCAGCGCCATGTCCTTGGCATCCTTGCCGTGCGCGGCGGCATACGCTTTGCCGCCATACAGCCCTTGCTCTTCGTTGGCGAAGGCCACCACACGGATGCTGCGCTTGGGCGGCTGCTTGAGTTGGCCGATCAGGTGGCCGGCAGCCATCGTGATCGCCATGCCGGCGCCGTCGTCGATGGCGCCGGTGCCCAGATCCCACGAATCCAGATGCCCGCCGATCACCACCACTTGCTTGGGCTTGCTGCGTCCGGTGATTTCGCCGATCACGTTGTACGAGGTCGCCGTGCCGTCCCAGCCGCAGTCCAAGGTCAGGCGCACGCGCGTGCTGCCCAGTGCGGTGAGCCGCGCGAGCTGGTTGGCATCGGGTACCGATAGCGCTGCGGCCGGCACCGGGGTCAGGCCCTCATCGAAACGGGTGATGCCGGTATGCGGCACGCGGTGCGAGTCGGTGCCGGCCGAGCGCATGACAAATCCGATTGCGCCCTTGCGTATCGCTTCGGACCGTCCCTTGCTGCGCACGGCGCCGCCATTGCCGTAATCCTAGCCGGCGCGCGCCTTGACCATCTGGTAATCGACGAATGCGATCTTGCCGGCCAGTGAGCCGGCCTGTGCGGCCTGCAACGCAGCCAGCGTGTCGAAACGCACCGCCTCGCCCTCGACGGTGCCACCCGGGGTGCCGCCCAATGCGGTGATGGTCAGCGGCTGCGCATGCGCACCGAGCACGGCAGCGTGTTCGCTACGACGCTTCCATTTTGGAAAGGTCACCGGCTCGGTCCATACCTTGTCGAAACCCAGCGAAGCGAATTTCGCCGGCCCACGCCACTGCACGCGGGTCTGCTTCGCCGCCGGCGATACGTGGGCCCACTTCGGTGGTCAACGATTGAACCACCGCAAAGCCGGTGTCGTCGGCCAACGCCTGCTCGCGTAACTGCGTCGCGGTACGCAATGCGCTGTCGGGGATGCTGGTCTGCGCGGCGAACGCGGAGGAGCAGGCGAACAGGGCAGAGATGGCAACAGCGAGACGACGCATGCAGGGCGGCTCCAACCACAAGGGGACCCCGAGCTTATCAGCGTGAGGTCCCCCGTCTGCGTGCGAAAGGTCATCCTTCTGCGCGAAGTTGCGCCACAGCATGCATCAGTTGGTTGTGCCCGCTTACGGCGCGCCCGGCGGCTTGAGCGTGTCGTTCTTGAGCGCGTCGCGAATCTCGCGCAGCAACAGCACTTCTTCGCTCGGGTCCTTCGGGGCATCGGGCTTGCGATGGGTGAGGCGGTTGATCAGCTTGACCACCAGAAAGATCGCGAAGGCGATGATCAGGAACTGCACGACGGTGTTGATGAAATCGCCGTAGCCAATGGCAACGGCCGGGATCTCCTTGCCGGTGGCATCCACGCCGGCCGGCTTGAGTACCCATGCCAGGCGCGAAAAATCCACATTGCCGATGGCCCAACCGATCGGCGGCATGATGATTTTCTCCACCAGCGCGGTGACGATCTTGCCGAACGCCGCACCGATGACCACACCAACCGCCAGGTCGATGACATTGCCGCGCATTGCGAATTGCTTGAATTCGCTGGCCATTCCCATAATGCACTCCAACTGCGGTCGCGGACCAATTGCCGCAGCCCGATCGTAGCTCGCCCGATGTCAGCCGGCGATGATGCCGTGGCGCTCGGCGACGTTCTCCAGCCGCGCACTGAACTGGTCGCCCGGCAGCAAAGGGCCGACGCCTGCGGGCGTGCCCATGTAAATCAGATCGCCCGCGCGCAGTGCATAGAGTTTGGAAAGCTCGTGCAGAATTTCCGGCACGTTCCAGATCATTTGATCCAGCAACGACTGCTGACGCACCTGGCCGTTGACCTCCAGCGACAGATTCAACGCCTCCAGCGCGCCGACTTCGCCGGCATGCACCAGCTCGCTGATCGGCGCGGAGTGATCGAAGCCCTTTGCGATATCCCACGGCAAGCCCTTGGCCTTGGCAGCGGCCTGCAGATCGCGACGGGTCAGATCCAGACCCACGCCGTAGCCGTAGATCAACGCCTCTGCCTGTTCCACCGGCAACTCGCCGGCCGGCGCATCGCTGCCCAGCGCCACCACCAGTTCCACTTCGTGATGCAGTTCCTTGGTGCCGGGCGGGTAGGGAATGTGGTCACCGTGGCCGACCACGATGGCATCGGCAGGCTTCATGAAAAAGGTCGGCTGGCCACGCTCGACCTTGGAGGCTGGTGCGGTGGCGCCCATCTCGCGCGCGTGGTCGGCGAAGTTGCGCCCCACGCAGTAGATGCGGTGCACCGGAAAACTGCCACCGCCAACCACTGGAATGCGCGGAACATCGGCGGCGGGAATCACATCGTGGCTCATGCGCGCATCCTCAACATACGGGCACGTGAGTCTAGCGGTTTGCCTGTGTACGACGGAACCGTCGCGCTTGCATCCAGCACATGACACGGCGCGGATGGCAACGCTTGCAAGGCGTCATGCCGCAGCATCCAAGGGTGCGTGGCAACGCGTGCAACGAGGCGATTGCGAACCCACCGCAGAACTGGGGCGACAGTCCGCCAGCGTTCGATGCGAACGCAGTGCGCGTCGATGCGGTGTTGATCAGAAGTACGCGCAGGGCGGTGAACTGGTGCTCAAGGCAGCATCAAATACGCGTCTGGCCCATCAGCGCGGCGCATCACCTGTCGACATGGTACTGCTCAACGCGCGGCAAGCCATCACAGGCCAAGTGTGGCTTGCTGGAAGCAAGTCATCATCAATGCGGGCATCCACCGATCCCGGCACCAGCTGCGCAGGCCGAGACGGTGGCGCAGCAATGCAGCCAGCCAGGTGTCAGTGCGACACCGGCAACGCGGGCTTGCGCACCACGTGGTACTCGGCATCGACCACGCGTGCCTGCTGCGGCGTGCGTCGGTTCGACTTGCTCAACAGCTTCCAGGCGATGCCGCCCAGGATCATTGCCGCGCCAACAAATACGCTGAAGAAGATCAGTACCGCAAGGATCACCAGGCCAGCCAAGCCGGCGGCAACGCGCACCAGCGGGTGACGCGGCTTGCGCGGCGCAAACAGGTGGTGGAAGTTGCCGAATTGGAAGATGCGTGCGGGCATGGCGGTGGGTTGCCGGGCAGGAAACGAGCCCGCAGTATCGTTGCGGCTTCGTGTCATTGAGTGAAAAGTTCGTTAATTGAGGCTGCGATTTGCGAAAAGGATCACGTGTGGCGCGCGTGGACGGAGCCTCCTACGGCCAGTTGTGGCCGGTTGACTGGGCGCTGGTTGCCTCCTATCACCCGAAGGCGCCGACTGAGGCTCGCCTATGCTGGCCAGGCCCGCATGCCACAATCCAGGCCCGTCGTTTCCGGTCGCCTGCATGTCGTCGCCATCGCCCACCACGCTTGCCATGCTGACGCAGATTCCCGATGCCGGGTTTCTGGAAGTCGAAGCGCTCTTGGATAGCGGTGCCGAGTCGCTGGTGCTGTATCGGGAAGGCACCCAGGTCCGTGCTTGGTTGAATATCTGCCCGCATGCCGGCCGCCGACTGGACTGGGCGCCGGGGCAGTTCCTCAAGACCAAGGAAGGGCAACTGGTCTGCGCCGCGCATGGCGCGGCCTTCGAACTCAGTGGTGGCGAGTGCGTCAGCGGGCCGTGTCGCGGCCAATCGCTGTTTGCGGTGCCGGTGCGGGTCGAGGACGAGCAGGTGCTGCTGGGGTAAGCGCAGATGCGGGCCGCCGGGTTAGCGCGCCGCCCACCAGAACATGAGGTTTATCATCGACACCATCACCACGATGTAGATCAGCGACAGTGGCGCGCCCACGCGCCACAACTCGCGCGGTTGATAGTTGGCCGGGCCGGCCACCATCGAGATCACCGGGTTGGAGGCGGTCATCAGATTATTGGAGGCCGACAACGCCACGATCAGCGCGAACGCGGTCGGGTTGCCGTTGGCGGCCAGTGCCAGATTGACCGCAATGGGTACCATCACGATGGTCGCACCCACGTGGCTGATCACCAGCGAAAAGGCAGTGGTCAACAAGGCCAGGCTGATTTCCAGCGCCCACACCGGAATGCCTTCGGGCAGGCGGTCGATGGTGTGGCCGGCCACCCAGGCCGCGGTGCCGCTGCTGTCCATCGCCCAGCCCAGCGGAATCAGGCCGGCCATCATGAAGATGGTCTTCCAGTTGATCGAGGCGTAGGCCTCGTCCATGCGCAGCACGCCGCTGACCAGCATGCAGGCCACGCCGGTCATCAGCGTCAGTGCCACCGGCAGGCGCGAGGTCAGCGCAATCAGGATGGTGAAGGCGAAGATCGCCATCGCGATCTTGAACTTGTGCGGGCGCTGCTCGCCTTTGGGGAAGTCGGTCACCGGCACGAAATCGCGGCTTTCCGCCGCCTGCGCCAGGTCCTGCCAGATGCTGTGGAAGACCAGCATGTCGCCGGCACGCAGCGGCACGTTGCGCACGTCTTCGCGGATGACCTGCTTGTCGCGGTTGATCGCCAGCAGGCTGATGCCGGCCTGCTGGCGCAGGCGCAATTCGCCGGCGCTCTTGCCGATCAGCCGCGAATTGGGCGGAATCAACGCTTCGGAAATACCGGCCAGGCTGGGATTGAACAAATCGCCCAGGTTGCGCAGGCGCGAGGACATGCGCAGGAACTGGTTTTGCGCAAAATCGGCCACCTCCTGGCGCGGGCCCATCGCACCGAGCACGCTGCCGACCCAGATGCGCATGTCCGCCGGTGGTGCCAGGCGGGTGTCGTTACCGGTCTTGAGCGCAAGCAGCAACGGCGCATCGTGCAAGGCTTCGGCCTCGCCCAGGGTCATGCCCACCAGCGGGCTTTCGGCGGTGACCGTTAGCTCGAACACATCGCCGTCGATGCCGTATGTCTTGGCGAAATAGCTCTCGGTGCGCGAAGGCGTCACGCCTTCGTTGATCAGGCGCTCTTCTTCGATCAGCTTGCGGTCGCCGTAGAAGCGGAAGTACAGCAGTGCGGCGATCAGCAGCGCCACGCCGATCGGCAGCGGCGCGAACATCGTCAAGGGTTCGATGCTGGCCATGCCCGAGGGCAGGTTGTTGTTGGCCGAGACCAGCAGGTCGTTGAGCAGGATCAGCGGCGAATTGCCCACCATGGTGAGCGCGCCGCCCATCACGATGGCAGCGGCGATCGGCAGCAGCATGCGCTGCAAGGTGAGCCCGGTGCGCGCGGCCAGGCGCGATGCAACCGGCAGGTACAACGCCATCACCGACGGGTTCTGCATGAACGACGAGTTCAAGCCGGAAATGGCCAGCGTCATCATCATCAGGCGCTGCTCGCTGCCGTGCGAACGCCGCAACAACCAGGTGGCCAACCGGTTCAACGCACCGGTGCGCTCCAGCCCCGCGCCCAGGATGGTGGTGGCGATGATGCTCATCACCGCATTACCGGAGAAACCACCGAACAGTTCTTCCGGCGCCACCAGCCCGGTGACGCCCAATACAACCAGCACGATCAACGCCACCACGTCGGCGCGGATGCGCTCGAACAGGAACATCGCCATCGTGAAACCGACCAGCCCGAGGACGAGCTTCATATCGTTGGTCAGCGTCAGCGTGGTGTCCATTGAGTGCCGGGATTCGTGATTCGGGAGTGGAGATTCGTTGAGCTGCTGCGGCGTCGAGTGTGCGGGAAGGCGCTGTTACGAATCCCCAATCCCGACTCCCGAATCCCGGTCGTAGAGCAGATCCCACACGCCGTGGCCGAGCTTCTGGCCGCGCGTCTCGAAGTGGGTTTGCGGGCGCCAGGCGGGGCGTTCGACGTGGCCGCGCGGGCCGGCGCGATTGACCAGGCCCGGGGTGGCATCGAGCACGTCCCACATCTGTTCGGCGTAATCGGCCCAGTCGGTGGCCGCGTGCAGGCGGCCGCCGTCGCGCAGCTTGCGCACCAGCAACTGCGCGAACGCCGGTTGGATCAGGCGGCGCTTGTTATGCCGCTTCTTGTGCCATGGATCGGGGAAGTAGATGCGCACTTCGTCCAGTGCGCCATCGGCGATCTCGTGTTCCAGTACTTCCACTGCATCGTGGTGATACAGGCGCACATGCGTGCTGCCGTCTTCATCCAGCGCGTTGAGCAGGCGGCCCACGCCGGGGGCATGCACCTCGATGCCGATGTAATCGCGGCTTGGGTCCTGCTGCGCGGCAAAGCGTAACGCGGCGCCATTGCCGAAGCCGATCTCCAGCACCTTGTGCGCATCGCGTCCGAAGGTGGCGGCCAGATCGCGCGGGGCACCGGTGTAGTCCAGGCCGAAACGCGGCCACAGCGCATCGAACGCGCGTTGTTGCGCTGGCGTGAAACGGCCCTGGCGCAGCACGAAGCTACGCACCTGCCGGCGGCCCTCTTCGATCGTGAAGGGCTTGGGCGGCATCTTGGTGCCGTCGCTGGTAAACGGGTCGGTCATGAAAGGTCGGTCACGTCAGCAAACACATGCTCCGGGAGTGTGCGACAACCACATCGCACCCCATGCGGGAGCTGAAAGAAGCCTCTCTCCCAACGAAAGAAGCCTCTCTCCCAACGTGAGAGGGGTGAGGGGGCGTGCGAAGCGGTGGCGGATTCGATCACGCCCATCGTCAAGCGGCCACTGCCTGGTGGTTGCGTCATGCAGCAGGTCCAACGCACGGCGCCAGCAGACCACCTACTCATCCAATCACACCATCCACCGGGCTCGATGCCGAGGCATAGCGCTTGCGCGGAATCCGCCCGGCCAGAAATGCCTCGCGGCCGGCTTCGATCGCCTTGCGCATCCCGCTGGCCATCAGGATCGGGTCGCGCGCACCGGCAATGGCGGAGTTCATCAGCACGCCATCGCAGCCCAGCTCCATGGCAATTGCCGCATCCGAGGCGGTGCCCACGCCGGCATCGACAATGATCGGCACCTTGGCGTTCTCGATGATTTCCAACAGGTTGTACTTGTTCTGGATGCCCAGCCCCGAGCCGATCGGCGCGGCCAGCGGCATCACCGCCACGCAGCCGATGTCTTCCAGGCGCTTGGCCAGGATTGGGTCGTCTGAGGTGTAGACCATCACCTCGAACCCAGCGGCGACCAGCTGCTCGGCGGCCTTGAGCGTCTGCACCACGTCCGGGTAGAGCGTCTTCTCGTCGCCGAGCACTTCCAGCTTGGTGAGGTTGTGGCCGTCCAGCAACTCGCGCGCCAGCCGGCAGGTGCGCACTGCCTCTTCGGCGGTGTAGCAACCGGCGGTGTTGGGCAGCAGCGTGTAGCGCTCTGGCGGCAGCACATCCAGCAGGCTGGGTGCGTTGGGATCCTGGCCGATATTCACGCGGCGGATTGCCACGGTCACGATCTCGGCGGCAGCGGCTTCGGTGGCCAGGCGGGTTTCGTCCAGATCCTTGAACTTGCCGGTGCCGGTGAGCAGCCGCGAACGGTAGTGTTTGCCGGCGATGACCAGCGCATCAGAGGGGGCGGGAGTTGTCATGCGGCAATTATCACCGATCGGGCGCGGATGCGCCGGCTTGCGCGGCGCATCAGCCGCCGCCCAGCGCGTGCACGATTTCCACCACATCGCCCTCGCGTAATGCATGTTCTGCATGCCGTCCGCGCGGCACGATTTCGCCATTGACCTCTACCGCGACGCGGCGTTGTGCTAGGCCTTGCTGCTCCAGCAGGGCGGCCAGCGGCAAGTTGTCCGGAAGTGCGCGCGGGGTGCCGTTGAGTTGGATGTTCATGTCATCATTGTTGCATCGCGTGCCGCTCCGGCGCGCGTTTGCGTTATGCGGCAATGCAGCGTGAGCGCAGGTGGCGAGGGTGAAACCATGTACCATTCGCCAGCGTACGTATGCATGCCGGTCCGGTCCCACTCACTTCAAGCAGGCATTCCGATGGCTTCAACACTTCGCCCGATCCGCTCCCTGATGGCTATGGCCATCGCTATCGCGGCCGCCCCGGCCATGGCCGCGTCGGCCTTCGACCAGACCGTGTTCTTTGGCGACAGCCTCACCGACAGCGGTTATTACAACCCGCTGCTGCCGGCCGCTTCGCGCGCGGTCACCGGCAAGTTCACTACCAACCCGGGTTGGGTGTGGGCCGAATATGTCGGCGACCATTTCGGCACCAATGCCGCGCCCAACGGCAACGGCCAGACCGGCGACAACTACGCTGCCGGCGGTGCACGCATCCAGGCCAGCTCGGTCAGCGCACTCGGCGTTGCACCGTCGGTGACCAGCCAGATCAGCACCTACCTCACCGCCAATGGCGGCCGCGCCAATCCCAATGCGCTGTACACCGTGTGGGGCGGCGCCAACGACCTGCTCGCCGCGTCGCTCGCCCCGGCACAGGCGCAGGCCATCATCGGCAGCGCGGTGACCGCCCAGGTCGGTGCCGTGGCCACCTTGCAGAATGCCGGCGCGCGTTACGTCATGGTGCCGACCATTCCGGACGTCGGCCTCACCCCGCGCTTCCGCGCCGGCGGCGCCGTGGGAATGGCACAGGGCACCGCTGCGGCCACCGCCTACAACACCGCCTTGTTCAATGGCCTGCAGTCCGCTGGCCTGCGCGTGATTCCGGTCGACACCTTCCACATGCTGCAGGAAATCGTCGCCAACCCGGGTACCTATGGCTTCAGCAATGTCACCAGCACCGCCTGCAACCCGGCCGTGCCGCTGCCTGCCTGTAACCCGACCAGCCTGGTCGCCGCCAATGCGCAGAACACCTATGTGTTCGCCGATGGCATTCACCCGACCACGGCGGTGCACCAGATCCTGGGCGAATACGCCATCTCGTTGCTGGAAGCGCCGCGTCTGCAGCAGGTGCTGACGCATTCGGCGCAGGCCGGCGGCCGCGCGCGCGCCGACCAGGTGGCCTGGCATCTGGACGGCAAGCCGGATGCCGATGGCATGCGTTGGTGGGGCAGCGTGCGTGGCGACATGCAGCGCTACGACCACGCCGACCTGTATGACGGCATGGCGCCGGCCGGCCTGTTCGGTGTGGATTGGACTGCAGGCGACCTGGTGTTCGGTGGCTTTGCCGGTTTCGGCCGCATGGACGCTGATTTCGGCAACCGCAACGGCAGCTTCAAGCAGGACGACACCACCCTGGGCGGCTTCTTCGGCTGGTACACCGGCCCGGTGTGGGTCAATGCCCAGGTCAGCTATGGCTGGCTGAGCTACGACGTGGACCGCGAAGTCCAGCTTGGGCCAGCCACCCGCGTGCACAGCGGCTCCCCCGACGGCAGCAACCTCACCGCGGCGCTCAACGCCGGTTATTCGCTGGGCGAAGGCAGCCTCAAGTACGGCCCGGTGGCCGGCCTGACCTGGCAGAAGACCAAGCTCGACGGCTACACCGAAAGCAACGACAGCTCCACCGCGCTGGGCTACGCCAATCAGGACATCGATTCGCTGGTCGGCCGCGTCGGCTTCCAGGTGCGTCTGGACGGCGCCATGGTCAAGCCGTACCTGCAGGCGACCTACGACCACGAGTTCAAGGACGGCGGCGAAGCCAGCGCCTGGCTGCAGTCGATGCCGGAAGTGGGCATGTACACGGTCCCGGGCCAAAACTTCGATCGCAACTACGCCACCGTCGTGCTGGGTGCCCGCACCGGCCTGTGGGGCCTGCAGAGCAACATCGGCCTGAGCACCACCACCGCCCAGCGCAGCGCCCGCGACGCGACCTTGTTCGTGAACTTCAGCGGCAACTTCTGAGATGTTCAGTCCCGGCATTA
>NZ_JFAQ01000041.1 GCF_001304695.1 Xanthomonas axonopodis | reverse complement strand
GTTGCCCACATGAAGCACAGAGGCCTCCCAACAGAGGCCTCGATCACCGGGATTGCCCTGAATGGGCAAAGCGATCTACGCGCCCCATCGTCTATGTGCATCCAACCTCCCGCGAAACGCGGGAACGGGGCTTGATCAGCGTTGCCCTAGCCCGTGTGCGCGGCGCACAGCTGCGCGATTGGGACTACGACCTGCGCACGCGTGGCGCGTATGTGCAGGCGGTGCTGAACCCGATTGCACGCTTGCAGCTGGTGCCGGGGTATCGCATCGATCGCGTCGATGGACAGTTGCACGATGTGCTGGCCGGCGTCGTTGCGCCGACTTATGACTACGGCACCATCAAGCAACCCAAATTCAGTGCGAGCTACCGCGTGGGCGAGCAGAGCAGCGTGTATGCGAACTGGGGGCGTACGTTCCAGATCGGCAGTGGCGATGGCGCCTACCGTCGTCAGCCCGGCAATCTGGGGCCCTCGATCAACGACGGTTGGGAGACCGGCTTGAAGTTCGCGCCGTCGGCCCTGGTGGACGGGCGCCTGGCGTATTGGGAGCAGCGCGCATCCGGGGAGGTGGCGACCATTTTCGGCGTCAATGGCGTGGTCGGCGTCGGCGACGTGGCCAATGTCGGCCGTACGCTGCGGCGCGGTTGGGATGCGCAGCTCAACCTGCAGCCGGCTGAGCATTGGCGCGCGTGGGTCTCCTATTCGCGGCAGAAGGCCAGCATCGCCACGCCCGATCCGAGCGCCCCGGCCACGCGCGGCAAGGAGATCGAAAACGTGCCGCACTGGTTGGCTACCGCCGGGCTGGAGTGGCAGGTCAGTTCGTCGGTGCAGGTGAGCGCCTGGGGCAATGCGCAAGGCGATTACTACCTGGAACGCACCAATACGTTGGGCCGCACCGGTGGCTACGCCTTGCTCAACCTGGGCGCGCGCTGGGCGGTGGATGCGCGCAATGCGCTCAGCCTGCAACTGCGCAATGTCACCGATCGCGCGTATGTGTACGCCTGGTACGACAGCGGCAGCTCCGGTTATTCGCCCGGCGATGGGCGTGCGTTGTCGGTGTCGTGGGACTGGAGCTTCTGATGGCTGCAATCACCGACCGGGGAGGCGTCGCCGAGGCACGCCAGGACACCCGCTGGCGCTTCTATCGCGCGGTGTGGCGCTGGCATTTTTTTGCCGGGCTGCTCGTGCTGCCTTTCATCATCTGGCTGGCGGTGACCGGGGCTGCGTTCCTGTACCAGGACGCCATCGATCGCAGCGTGCACCATGGGTTGAAGGTGGTGCCGATAGGCAATGCGCGCCTGCCCGCACAGCAGCTGGTTGCCGCTGCACAAGGGCGCTACGGCGGCAGTTTGTTCGTGTACACCACGCCCAAACGCGCTGATGCAAGCGCCGAGATCGGGCTGGTGGATGCGCACGGCGTGCGGCAGGTGGTGTATGTCGACCCATACCGTGCGCGGGTGTTGGGCGCCTTGCCCGAGCACGGCACGCTGAGCTGGACGATCCGCCGGCTGCACAACCTGGCGTTGGTCGGGTCATATGCGCGCGGCCTGATCGAAATGGCAGGCGGATGGGCCATCGTGCTGGTGCTCACCGGTGTGTATCTGTGGTGGCCGCGCGGGCGACGCGGCGGCGTGATCGGCGTGCGTGGCAAGCCGGAGCAGCGGCTGTTCTGGCGCGACCTGCACGCAGTGAGCGGTGCCGGGGTGGGTGCCATCCTGCTGTTTCTGGCGCTGACCGGCATGCCGTGGTCGTGGCTATGGGGTGCGCAGGTCAATCGCTGGGCCAATGGGCATGATTTCGGCTATCCGGCCGGGCTGCGTGTGCAGCAGCCGATGTCGCAGCAGCGCTTGGCCGACACTGGCGAGCCGGCGTGGTCGTTGCGGCAGGCGCGCTTGCCGGAATCTGTCGTGCCTGCACAGCGAGCTGGCACGGCGGATCAACACGCACATGGCGAACAAGCACGTGCGTTGCAGGTGGCCGAGGACCATTTCGAGCACTCCGGGCAAGGAGCGCTCTCGGCAAATGCAGCCCACGCAGGAAACGAAGAGCATGCAGAGCAGGCGGAGCACGCAGAGCACCTGGCGCAGTCGCAGCACGCGGCCCAACACGCGCACTCGGCAGACAACGCCCATGCTGATCACGGCGATTCCGCTGGATTCGCTGCGCCGGGACGCGGCGCGATCGGTCTGGATGCAGCGATGGCGCGCTTCGAGGCACGCGGCATCCTGCCGGGATATAGCGTGGCACCGCCGCGTGGTGCGACCGGGGTCTATACCGCGTCGGTGTACCCGTCAGATCTGCAGCGGCAGCGGGTGATCCATCTGGATCAGTACAGCGGTGCGGTATTGCTGGACATGCGCTATCGCGACTACGGGCCGCTGGCCAAGCTGCTGGAATGGGGCATCAATGTGCACCTGGGGCAGCAATACGGCACTGCCAATCAGTTGATCCTGCTGTTCGCCTGCATCGCCATCGTGCTGTTGTGCGTCAGCGCCGCGGTGATGTGGTGGAAGCGTCGCCCCAGCGATGGCTTGGGCGTACCGCCGTTGCCGGCCGACCCGCGCACGCTACGCGGCCTGATGGCGTTGCTGGTGCTGTGCGGGCTGATCTTCCCGCTGGTCGGTCTGTCGCTGTTGCTGATGTGGGCGTTCGATCGTTACTGGATGCGGCGCGCGCACGCCGATGCCTTGGCAGCTTGATGCGCGCGCCGGTGCATGCGTGCAGTTCGCGGTGCACTGCCGTTGCATCCTGGATGCAGCGTGCCCATGCAGCTGTCGCACATGCGGGTGAACGCGTCACCCGCACACGTGCAGCTGGTAACGGGGGACTGCCGCTAGATATTTTCGTGGATGCCGCACTCGCGCTTCAGCCCGAAGAAACGCGTGTCTTCTTCGCGCATGCCGGGTTCCCAGCGACGGGTGGTGTGGAAATCGCCGATGGACACGTAGCCTTGTTCCCAGAGCGGGTGATACGGCAGATCGTGCGCTTGCAGGTATTGCCAAACATCGCGATCCGTCCAATCGGCGATCGGGCTGATCTTGTAACGCTCGCCGCGCTTCTGCACGATCGGCGTCTGCGCGCGTCCTCCGGACTGGCTGCGGCGCAGGCCGGTGAACCAGGTGCCCACGTCGAGTTCGTCCAAGGCCCGGCGCATCGGTTCGACCTTGCGCAGATTGTTGTATTGATCGATGCCGACCATGCCTTGTTCCCACAGGCAGCCGTGGCGCGCTTCCATCCAGGCGCGGCTGACCAGCGGGCGATACACCTTGAGGTTGAGCTTAAGTCGGTCGGTCAGGGCATCGGCGAACCGATAGGTTTCCGGAAACAGATAACCGGTGTCGATCAGGACCACCGGGATGTCCGGGCGCTGCTGACTGAGCAGATGCAAGGTGACGGCCGATTGCGCGCCGAAGCTGGACGACAGGGCCGCGTTTTGCGGGCCGTGCTGCAGCGCCCAGGCCACGCGTTGGTCGGCACGCAGCCCTTCCAGCCGCGCATTGAGCGCGTCCAGATCGTCGAGCGCCGAAGAGGTGATCGATGCGGCAGGCAGCGCGGTCATGCGAGCAGTTCCAGGTCGAGGCGACGGTGCGTGGGGTAGGGCGGCAAAGCGATCACGCCGGCGCGATGCAGGAAATCGCCGAAGCCTTCATCGTTGGCGTGGTCGCGTTCGGCGGCATAGCGCGCCAGCAGCGGTTCCAATGCGGCCAGGATCTCCGGCTCGGTGATGTTTTCGCGAAACAGCGTATTGAGCCGCTGGCCGCGGCGGTCGCCACCCAGCATCAGGTTGTAGCGCCCGGGCGCCTTGCCCACCAGCGCAATCTCGGCCAGATACGGGCGCGAGCAGCCGTTCGGGCAACCGGACAGGCGCAGCACGATCGGCGTCTCGGCCAGGCCGTGCTGGTGCAGCAGCGGCTGCAATGCTGCGCTGAAATCGGGCAGATAACGCTCGGCCTCGGCCATCGCCAGGCCACAGGTGGGCAGTGCCACGCAGGCCATTGCGCCGCGTGCCAGGGCGGTGGCGGCCCGGTTGCCGGCATCCAGCGCGTACTGTGCCACCAGCGCATCGACACGTGCGCGATCGCTGGCCAGCACGCCGGCAATCACCAGGTTCTGGTTGGGCGTCATGCGGAACTCGCCAACGTTCAACTGCGCGATTGCGCGCAGCCCACTCAAATGCGCTGCGGTGTCGGTATCGGCAATACGGCCGGCCGGCAGGGACAGGGTCAGGTGCCACAGCCCGTCTTCGCCTTCGACCCAGCCATAGCGGTCGCCGTTGTGGTCGAACGCGAACGGCTGCGCCGGTTGCAGTGCAAAGCCGGCGCGGTGTTCGATCTCGGCCACGATGGTGTCCAGCCCGTGGTCGTCGATGGTGTACTTGAAGCGTGCGCGCTTGCGCACCGCTCGGTTGCCGAAGTCGCGTTGCGTGGTGACCACGGCAGTGGCGATATCGAGCAACTGATCGCGGGTCACGAAGCCGATCACGTTGGCCACGCGCGGCCAGGTCTCGGCATCGCCGTGCGAGGCGCCCATGCCGCCACCGATGCTGACGTTGTAGCCCAGCAAATGCCCATCGCGCAGGATGGCGATAAAGCCCAGGTCGTTGGCGAAGACGTCCACATCGTTGAGCGGCGGTACGGCGAAGCCGATCTTGAATTTACGTGGCAGATAGCGCTCGCCATAGATCGGTTCGTCCTCGCTGCCGGAGCCGGATACGCGCTCTTCGTCCAGCCAGATTTCGTAGTACGCCCGCGTATTGGGCAACAAGTGCTCCGACGCGCGCGCAGCATCGGCATACAGCGTGGCATGCGCCTGCGACAGCAGCGGATTCGCGGTGACTTGCACGTTGCGATTCACATCGCCGCAGGCGGCCAGCGTATCGATCAGGGTGGCATTGATGGCCTGCATGGTGGCCTTCAATTCGCGCTTGATCACGCCATGGAACTGGAACGCCTGGCGCGTGGTGATGCGTAGCGAATGATTGGCGTAGCGGGTGGCAATGCCATCCAGTGCCAGCCACTGCGTGGGCGTGATCACCCCGCCCGGCGTGCGCGTGCGAATCATGAACTGGTACGCCGGCTCGAGCTTCTGCCGCCGCCGCTCGTCGCGGATGTCGCGGTCGTCCTGCTGGTAGCTGCCGTGGTACTTGATCAGCGTCTGGTCGTCCTCACGTAACGCACCGGTCACCGCATTGGCCAGGCTCTGTTCCAGCGATCCACGCAGGCGGCGGCTTTCGGATTTGATGTCTTCTACAGAGTGGCTCATGACGGGATTCGGCATTCGTGATTGGGGATTAGCAACAACAAAGCGCGGGCATTACCCACACAGCACAAAGATCGCGGACACCCGCTCTCACGACTCCCCAATCCCGACTCCCCAATCCCAGCACTAATAGACATCCCGCGCATAACTCCCCTCCACCTGCAATTTGGTGAGATACGCGGCGGCGGCCTCGGCATCCAGGGCGCCGTGGGTGGCGACGATGTCGAGCAGGGCGGCGTGCACGTCCTTGCCCATGCGGGTGGCGCCGCAGACATACACATGCGCGCCGCCTTGCAGCCAGGCATAGACCTCGGCGCCACGCGCACGCAGGCGGTGTTGCACGTAGAGCTTTTCGGCCTGGTCGCGCGAGAACGCCAGGTCCAGCGCGTGCAGCTCGCCGCGTTGCAGGGCCAGCTGCCATTCGGCCTGGTACAGGAAATCGGTATTGAAATGCTGGGCGCCGAAGAACAACCAGTTACGGCCCTTGGCGCCGGTTTCGGCGCGTTCCTGCACGAAGCCGCGGAACGGTGCCACGCCGGTGCCCGGGCCGATCATCAGCATGTCGCGATCGGCATCGGCCGGTATGCGGAAGCGTGCGTTCGGCTCGATGTAGACCGGTGCGGTGTCGCCTTCGGTAAGCGCGGCCAGAAAGCCGCTGGCCGAACCCAGATGCGCATGCCCATGCGCCTGGTAGGTGAGCTCGTCCACGGCCAGATGCACTTCATCGCCCACGCGCTTGCGGCTGGAGGCGATGGAATACAGTCGCGGGGTGAGCGGGCGCAGCGCGGCGAGCAGGCCGGCGTGGTCCCAATCCGCCGGCCAGCGGCGCAGTACGTCGATCACTTGATGATCGGCGAGCAGCGACGCCAGGCCGGCAGTCTGGGTGGGGGCGAGCAGCGCTTGCAGTTCTTGCGCGCCTGCGCGCTCGGCGTGTGCGGTGAGAAACGGCCGCGACAGTTTGGTCAGTTCGCGCTGGGTGGCGAGCCATGCATGCAATGCGAGTGTCTGCTCGCCGACGGTGACTGCGGCATCGCCATCCAACTGCAAGGTCTGCAGCACTGCATCGACCAACGCGGGTGGATTGCGGTGGCGGATGCCCAGCGCGTCGCCAGGCTCGTAGCTCAGGTCGCTGCCTTCCAGCGAAAATTCCAGATGCCGCACGCGCTTGCCGGGGACCGCATAGACGCGAAATCCCGGGCCTTTGAAATCGCGCCCGCTGATGATCTGATTGGACAACAGCTCGGCGGCGAACGGCTGCTGATGCGACCACACCGGCGTGGCCGGGGTGCTGCGCAGCGGCGTGACCGTGGCCGAGTGCAGGCCGCTCTTGAGCTGCTCGCGCGCATGCGTGAGCGCCTGCGCGTGCCACGGCACGGCAACGCTGTCGATATCCAGGTCGGCTTCGCCGCGTGGCAGCACGCGGCTGCCGCCCAGTTCGGCCAGGCGCTCGTCGATGCGTCGGGCGATACCGCAGAAATCGGCATAACTGGAGTCGCCCAGGCCCAGCACCGCATACTTGAGCTCGGGTAGCTTGGGCGCGCGACGGCTGGTGAGGAATTCCACCAGGCCGATCGCATCGTCCGGCGGGTCACCTTCGCCCTGGGTGCTGATCACCACATACAACAGCCGCTCACTGGCCAGCTCACGGGTGGGGTAGGCATCGGCGCGCAACAGGCGCACGCTCAAGCCTGCCGCTTCGGCCTCGGCGGCCAGGTGCTCTGCCTCGCGACGGGCCTTGCCGGTCTGGCTGCCGTACACCACGGTCAGGCGCTGGCCTTCCTGGGCGATTGCCTGTAACACGGCCAGTGAGCGCGGCGGATGGCCCTGCGCCAGCCCGGCAGCGTAGCCGGATAGCCACCACAGCGCTGCGGTGTCCAGGCCGTCGACCAACCGGTCCAGCAGCGCCTTGCGCTCGTCGGGCAAGGGGCTGGGCGGTAGCGCGGAACTGGCGGCGGTCATTCGGATCCGGGGGCTTTGATGAGAGTGACGATGTTAGGGAAGCGTTGCGCCCACCAGAAAGGAGTAGCCGTTATCGCGTTATGCCGGGCGCTTATTTCGTGCAGTCATCAGGGCGGCACACACTGCAGCGCCTTGCCCTACCATCGGCTGGTCTGCCTGCCGACACCCACGACATCCCGATGACTCTGCCGCCGCTGTCCCATCTCGACCGGCTTGAAGCCGAAAGCATGCACATCCTGCGCGAAGTCGCCGCCGAGTTCCGGGCTCCGGTGATGCTGTATTCGGTGGGCAAGGACAGCTCGGTGCTGCTGCATCTGCTGCTCAAGGCGTTCGCGCCATCGCGGCCGCCGATCCCGCTGCTGCATATCGACACGCGCTGGAAGTTCCGCGAGATGATCGCCTTCCGCGACCGCCGCGCGGCCGAGACCGGCGTGGACCTGCGCGTGCACATCAACCCCGACGGCATTGCGCAGGACGTTGGCCCGATCAGCCACGGTGCTGCCGTGCACACCGACATCATGAAGACCCAGGGCCTGAAGCAGGCGCTGGAGCAGGGCGGTTTCGATGTGGCCATCGGCGGGGCACGCCGCGACGAAGAGAAATCGCGCGCCAAGGAGCGCGTGTTTTCGTTTCGTACTGCGCGCCACCGCTGGGACCCGAAGAATCAGCGCCCGGAGTTGTGGAATCTGTACAACGCGCGCACCGGTCCGGGCGAAAGCGTGCGCGTGTTCCCGCTCTCCAACTGGACCGAGCTGGACATCTGGCTGTACATCTACCGCGAGAAGATTCCGGTGGTGCCGCTGTACTTCGCCGCCCCGCGCCCGGTGGTGGAGCGCGACGGCGCCTGGATCATGGTCGACGACACACGCCTGCCGCTGCACCCGGGCGAAACCCCGCAACTGCGCTCGGTGCGCTTCCGCACGCTGGGCTGCTACCCGCTCACCGGCGCGATCGAGTCCAACGCCGACACGCTGGAAGCGGTCATCGCCGAAATGCTGGTGAGCACCAGCTCCGAGCGCCAGGGCCGCATGATCGACCACGCCCCGGGCGCATCGATGGAACAGAAGAAGCTTGAGGGGTATTTTTGATGGGCAGTGATTCGGGATTCGGCATTCGGGATTCGCAAGAGCCGTTTGCGGCGAGCGGGAAGATCGACGGGAGCGCTCTGGCGAATCCCCACTCCCCACTCCCCACTCCCGGCACCATCGGTGCCTACCTCCAGCAACACGAATGCAAGCCGCTGCTGCGCTTCATCACCTGCGGCAGCGTGGACGACGGCAAGAGCACGCTGATCGGGCGGTTGCTGTACGACAGCAACCGCCTGTTCGACGATCAGCTTGCCGCGCTGGAAAGCGATAGCCGACGGCATGGCACCCAGGGCGGGGGCATCGACTATGCATTGCTGCTGGATGGCCTGGCCGCCGAACGCGAGCAGGGCATCACCATCGATGTGGCCTACCGCTATTTCGATACCGACCGGCGCAAATTCATCGTGGCCGATTGCCCCGGGCACGCGCAATACACGCGCAACATGGCCACCGGCGCGTCGACTGCCGATGTGGCGGTGGTGCTGGTGGATGCACGCAAGGGCCTGCTGACGCAAACCCGCAGGCATAGCTACATCGTCTCGTTGCTGGGCATCCGGCATGTGGTGCTGGCGGTCAACAAGATGGACCTGGTGGACTACGACGCGCAGGTGTTCGCCGACATTGCAGAAGGCTACACCGCGCTCGCCGCGCAGCTGGGCATCGCCCAGGTGCAGTGCATTCCTCTGTCGGCGCTGGCTGGCGAAAATCTGTCCAGCGCTTCGACGCAGATGCCGTGGTACAGCGGCCCGCATCTGCTGCAGCACCTGGACACCCTGCAGTTGGAGCCGCCGGACGCCGGTAGCTGCCTGCGCCTGCCGGTGCAATGGGTCAATCGCCCCAACGCGCAGTTCCGTGGCTATGCGGGCACGATTGCGGCCGGCCAGGTGCGTGCGGGCGATGCGGTGGTGGTCGTGCCGTCCGGGCGCCGCACGCAGGTGGCAAGCGTGCGCGATGCCAATGGCGAGGTCGACAGCGCACGCGCCGGGCAGGCAGTGACGCTGACCTTGCGCGATGAGATCGACATCAGCCGCGGCGACATCATTGCCGCCATCGACGACCCGCCGGAGGTGGCCGACCAGTTCGCCGCGCATCTGCTGTGGATGGACGATGCTGCGTTGCTGCCCGGCCGCCCGTACTGGCTCAAGATCGGCACCCGCACGGTGACCGTGAGCGTCAGCGAGATCAAGCACAAGGTCGATGTGAACACGCAGGAGCGGCTGGCCGCCAAACGCCTGGAGCTCAACGAGGTGGGTTACTGCAACCTGGCACTGGACGAACCGATTGCGTTCTCGCCTTACGCGCGCAACCGCGTGCTCGGCGGGTTCATCCTGATCGACCGCCAAAGCAATGCCACCGCAGCCGCCGGCACGCTGGAATTTGCGTTGCGCCGCGCCGGCAACGTGCACTGGCAGCATCTGGACGTGGATCGCAGCGCACGTGCGCGCATCAAGGGCCAGGCGCCACGCGTGTTGTGGTTCACCGGGCTGTCGGGCGCCGGCAAGTCCACTGTCGCCAACCTGGTCGACAAGCGCCTGCACTCGCTGGGCTATCACACCTTCATCCTGGACGGCGACAACGTGCGCCACGGACTCAACCGCGATCTGGGCTTCACCGACGAAGACCGCGTGGAAAACATCCGTCGCGTGGCCGAAGTGGCCCGCCTGATGGCCGATGCCGGCCTGATCGTGCTGGTGAGTTTCATTTCGCCGTTCCGCGCCGAGCGGCAACTGGCGCGCGAGCGCTTCGAGCAGGGCGAGTTCGTCGAGGTCTTTGTGGACGTGCCGCTGGCGGTCGCCGAGGCGCGCGACGTGAAAGGGCTGTACCGCAAGGCGCGCGCCGGGCAGATTCCCAATTTCACCGGGATCGACTCGCCGTACGAGGCGCCCCAGGCGCCGGAGATCCATCTTCACGCCGATGGTGAGAATGTAGAGGCGCTGGCGCACCATGTGCTCGAATATCTGGGACTGGAACGCTAAGCGCGGCGAATACGACAGGGCAGGCGGTCGTCAGGCGAACGTAGTCAGTGTGCAGAACGACGATGTATGAACCCATACATGCAACTGCGGCACAGGCTGCGCCCGTGTGGCGGAAGCGCAGCACGGTCATGGTCGCGCTGACCAGCGCATCGTGCCGAGGACAGCAAGGGTCTTTGGTCATGGTGCAAAGCGCGCCCTTTCTGTCAATTCGTGGCGGCTAGGTCGGTAAACTTTCGACGTACCCCGCCAGGATGTTCTGATGCTTGTTCTGCCCAGTGCGCGCGTCTGCGCCGCGCTCTTGTTGGCCGTGGTCCTGGCCGGTTGTAGCCGTCAGCCCAGCACGCCTGCCGCCGCCAAACCCATTCCGGTCTCTGTGCAGGCGGTGGCAACCCAACCCTGGAACTCGACCGTGCAATCGATCGCCACCGTGCGTGCGCGCGAATCGGTGGCACTCACCGCTGCAGTCAGCGATGTAGTGGAGCAGGTGTATTTCGACAGCGGCGACGAGGTCAAGGCCGGGCAATTGCTGCTGCGTCTGCGCGGCAATTCGCAGCAGGCGGCATTGACCGCCGCACAGGCCACCTTCGAAGAGACCGACCAGCTGTATCGCCGCCAGTTGAGTCTGGTTGGTCAGCAGCTGGTGGCCAAATCCACCGTAGACACGCAGCGCGCCTTACGCGATGCCGCGCAGGCGCGTGTGCAGCAGATGCGCGCGGAAATCACCGACCGCGAGGTGCGTGCGCCGTTTTCCGGGGTGCTGGGCATCCGCCAGATCAGCCCCGGCTCGTTGATCACCTCCAGCACCGTCATCGCCACGCTGGACGATGTGGCGCGCATGTACGTGGATTTTCAGGTGCCGGAATCGCAGTTTGGCCTGGTGCAACTCGGTAATGCCGTAAGCGGCAGCGTATCCGGGCGCGCAGTTCGAGAGTGAAGTGGTGACCATCGATTCGCGGATCGACGAGACCACGCGCTCGGTGACGGTGCGCGCGGATTTCCCCAACGACGACCGCCGGCTGCGTCCGGGCATGCTGCTGGATGTGCTGCTGTTCCAGCCGGCGCGGCAGGCGGTGGTGATCCCGGAAATTGCGGTGGTGCAGGTGGGGCGCGAATCGTACGTATTCCGGGTCAAGCCCGACAGCACCGTGGAGCGCGCCGATGTGCGGCTGGGCGAGCGCCGCGATGGCAAGGTGGAAATTCTCGAGGGCGTCAACGCCGGTGAGCGCATCGTGGTGGATGGCACCGGCAAGCTACGCCCGGGCTTGAAGGTTGCCGATCAGGCTGCACCCACAGCGCTCCGCCCGCAGGCGGCCGCACAATGAAACTTTCCGACCTGTCGATCACCCGCCCGGTGATGGCGGTGGTGATGAGTTTGCTGCTGATCGTGTTGGGGGTGATGTCGTTCACCCGCCTCACGCTGCGCGAATTGCCGGCCATCGACCCGCCCATCGTGTCGGTGGATGTGGAATACACCGGTGCCTCCGCAGCAGTGGTGGAAAGCCGCATCACCCAGGTATTGGAAGACGCGCTGGCCGGCATCGAGGGCATCTCCACCATCGAGGCGCGTAGCCGCAATGGCTCCTCCGATATCAGCATCGAATTCGTGAAGTCGCGCGATGTGGAGGCAGCTGCCAACGACGTGCGCGACGCGGTCAGCCGGGTGTCCGACCGTATGCCCGACCAGGCGCGCCCACCGGAGATTTCCAAGGTCGAGGCCGACGCCGACCCCATCCTGTGGCTCAACATGAGCTCCAGCACGATGGACATGCTGCAGCTGTCCGATTACGCCGAGCGCTATGTGGTCGACCGCTTTTCCAGCCTGGATGGCGTGGCGCAGGTGCGGATCGGCGGGCGCCAACGCTATGCGATGCGCATCTGGCTGGATCGCGACCAGCTCGCCGCACGCCAACTTACCGTGGCCGATGCGGAAGCGGCGCTGCAGAACGAAAACGTCGAGTTGCCTGCCGGCAGCATCGAATCGGCGCAGCGCGATTTCACCTTGCGCGTGGAGCGCAGTTATCTCAAGCCCGACGACTTCGCCAAGTTGCCGTTGAGCAAGGGCGAGGGCGGTTACGTGGTCCGGCTGGGCGATGTGGCCAGGGTGGAGCTGACCTCGGCCGAGCGCCGCGCCTATTTCCAGAGCAACGGCGTGCCCAACGTGGGGCTGGGCATCGTGCGCAACTCCACCGCCAATGCGCTGGACGTGGCGCGTGAAGCGCGTGCACAGGCCGAAGAAGTACAGAAGTCGCTCCCGAAGGGCACCAACATCTTCGTCGCCTTCGACACCACCACCTTCATCGATGCGGCGGTAGAGCGCGTGTATCACACGCTGGTGGAAGCGGTGGTGCTGGTGGTGATCTGGGTGTTTCTGGGCAGCGCGCGCGCCGCCCTGATTCCTGCGGTGACGGTACCGGTGTGCCTGATTGCCGCGTTCATTGCGCTGTACGCCTTCGATTTTTCGATCAACCTGCTCACCCTGCTGGCGTTGGTGTTGTGTATCGGCCTGGTGGTGGACGATGCCATCGTGGTGGTGGAAAACATCCAGCGCCGGATCGATCTGGGCGAGCCGCCGCTGGTGGCGGCCAAGCGCGGTACCGGGCAGGTGGCATTCGCGGTGATTGCGACCACGGCCGTGCTGGTGGCGGTGTTTCTGCCGGTCGGTTTTCTGGAAGGCAATACCGGGCGGCTGTTCCGCGAGTTGGCGGTGGCGCTGGCGATTTCGGCCTTCGTGGCACTGACGCTGACGCCGATGATGTCGTCCAAGTTGTTGCGCTCGCACGGGCAGGCCAAGCCCAATCGCTTCCATCAATGGTTCGATGGGCGAATGCAGGCGGTGTCCGGTGCGTATGGGCGCTCGCTGGAACGACATGTGCACCGCACCTGGATCTTTGCGCTGCTGATGCTGGTGGCGCTGGGCGCCAGCGCATGGCTGATGGGCCGCATTCCGTCCGAACTGGCGCCGGCCGAAGACCGCGGCAATTTCCAGATCATGATCGACGGCCCGGAAGGTGCCGGCTTCGATTACACCGTGGGGCAAATGCATCAGGTCGAAGACATCCTGCGCCCCTTTGTGGGTCCGGGCAAACCCATCGTGCGCGCCAACCCGCGCGTGCCCGGTGGATTCGGCAGCAGCGAGGAAATGCACACCGGCCGCGTCAGCGTGTTCTTGCAGGATTGGGAAAAGCGCACCCGCCCTACCACCGAAGTGGCCGATAAGGTGCAGCAGAAACTCAATGTGCTCAGCGGCGTGCGTGCGCGCACGCAGGTGAGCGGCGGGCTGGTGCGTAGCCGTGGCCAGCCGTTCCAGCTGGTGCTGGGCGGGCCGGACTACGCGGAGATCGCGCAGTGGCGCGATCGCATCCTGCAGCGCATGGAGGCCAACCCCGGCCTGGTCGGCCTGGACTCGGATTACAAGGAAACCCGCCCGCAGATGCGCGTCAATATCGACCGCCTGCGCGCGGCCGATCTGGGTGTGTCGGTCACTGCCATTGGCGGCGCGCTGGAAGCATTGATGGGCTCGCGCCGTGTTACCACCTTCGTCGACAACGGCGAGGAATACGACGTGATGCTGCAGGCCGGGCGCGAAGGCCGCATGTCGCCGGAAGACCTCACTGCCATTCGCGTGCGTTCCAATCATGGCGAGCTGATCCCGCTCTCCAATCTGGTGACCTTGAGCGAAGTGGCCGAGGCCGGCACCTTGAACCGTTTCAATCGCCTGCGCGCGATCACGATCACGGCAGGCCTGGCGCCGGGTTATCCGCTTGGCGATGCCATTGCCTGGGCGCAGCAGGCCGCGCAGGAAGAACTTCCCGAATACGCGCAGGTGGACTGGAAAGGCGAATCGCGCGAGTATCAGCAATCGGGCAGTGCGGTGTTGCTGACCTTCGGCATGGCGCTGCTGGTGGTGTATCTGGTGTTGGCTGCGCAGTTCGAAAGCTTCGCGCACCCGTTGGTGATCATGCTGACGGTGCCGTTGGCGGTGCTGGGCGCGCTGGTGGGGCTGTGGCTGACAGGCGGCACGCTCAACCTGTTCAGTCAGATCGGCATCGTGATGCTGGTGGGCCTGGCGGCCAAGAACGGCATCCTGATCGTGGAATTCGCCAACCAGTTGCGCGACGAAGGCCGCAGTGTGCATGCAGCCATCGTGGAGTCGGCATCGGTGCGTTTGCGCCCGATCCTGATGACCTCGATTGCGACGGTGGTCGGCGCGATTCCGCTGGTGGTGGCCGGTGGGCCCGGCTCGGCCAGCCGCGCCACGATTGGCGTGGTGGTGATCTTCGGCGTCTCGCTGTCCACGTTGTTGTCGCTGTACGTGGTGCCGGCGTTCTACAGCCTGATCGCGCCATACACCAAGTCGCCCGAAGCGGTGGCGCGCCAGCTGGAAACGCTGGAAGCGCAGACGCCGTCGGTGGGTGGGCATGCGTGAACGAGGCCGGCAGCGCGTGGTGCTGCCGGTGTTGGCTAAAAATCGGGGCTCGCTTGCGGTCCTGGCAGTTGCGGCGGTACGCGATCCGTAAGTTTCCTCGTTGACACATCAATGTGGAGCCTCAACCGAGCACCCCATTGTGGGGTGAGGAATTGCCGTCGCCGGATGTAGGATTTTTCCTACCCGACCAACGCTATGCCTGGAAATCGGCCTCCAGAGGAGTTGAGCGCGCGCGATCTGTGAAGCAGTAGTCAGTGGCAATCTGCCAGGACCTATGCCAGAGTCCCGCACAACAAGATGCCACAGCCGCACATAAGGATGATGGCCTGGCAGGGGCTCATTTCCGCACCCCTGCCCGGGCTGCCTATCTCCTTCCGCGCTGTGCCCCTCGTATTAACGCTGAAAGCCGTTTATCCACTTCATCGCTCACCACGACAGACAGGCAGAAGGTAATGGACGCAATTCTTCACGGAACGATGAACTGGCTGCAGCCGCTGGCGGACGCCAACCTGGGCGACTTCGTTTTCTTCAAACTGATCAACGACTACTTCAGCAACGAGATCCAGGCGTTCGGCTTGGCGCTGATGGGCCGTGCCATGCGGTGGGTGAGCACCATCGCACTGACGGTGACCACGTTGTGGGTGATGATCCTGGGCTACCGCATCGCCACCGGGCAATCGCGCGAGAACGCCATGGCGACGATGATCAAGGCCGGCAAGGTCGCCATCATCATCAGCGTGGCCTCCGCCCTCGGGGGCAATGGCGCCATGGTCCACCAGACCATCACCCAGAACCTGGACGAGGAGATCCACCAGCTGTTCACCGGCGATAGCGGCACTGCTGCCGATGCGATCGACCAGAACCTGGCCTACATCCAGGTCGCGTTGAGTGCCCTGGATGCGGTGCGGGTCGATCCGACCGAGCCGGAGGTGCTGGAGAAGAAGAGCCGGGCCGTCATGTTGGCCGGCTTCGGCACCGCCAGCCCGCCGATGGCGTCCGGGGCGATGCTGTTGTTGTTCAAGTTCACCATGGCCTTCCTGATCGGGATCGGGCCGATTTTCATCCTGGCGCTGATCTTCGACCAGACCAAGGACCTGTTCAAAAAGTGGCTGTTCTATGTGCTGGGCACGCTGTTTTCGATGTCCATGCTGTCGGTGGTGACGGCCATGGTGCTCAAGTTCACCGCAAAGGTGGCGGCGGCCTACTGGGCTGCCCAAATCATTACCCTGGGCAAAGCGGAAGGCCTGTCCAGCCAGGCCCTGCAGCAGGGCGGTATCGGACTGATTATGACCGGGTTGATCATCACCGTGCCGACACTGGCGGCGGCGATCTGGCAGGGGAATATGGGTACGTTCATGGCGTACTCGGCATTTGGGAGTGCAGCCAGCCCTGGACCGCAGGGGCAGCCGGCTGGGTCCTATGTGCCGCAGCAGATTGCTAGAAATACGAACCAAGCTCAAGGATCAAACACAGAATCAACTGCAGCGGTCAAAGCAATAGGTGGCTCGAATTCTGCTCCCGTGCAGGAGCCGGGCTCACGCGGTAACGCTGGAAGACATCAAAGTGGCGACGCTTAAAGTATCTTCCGCTTGTACGCAGACAGGTCATAAATATGAATTTCAATAAATTTTATCTATTTTCATTATTATTTATAGGATTTTCGGCAATGGCCGAACAAGGCTGTCCGCCTGGACAATATCCGATTGGTGGGCAGGGGGTTGCCGCATGTGCGCCGATTCCACAAGAGAACTCAATTCAAGAGCAGCCTCGGCCGATTGGAAAATGGATCAAAACCTGGGGGGCAGTTGCAGAGGACACTACCAATGGAACACTAGGCGTTTCTGTTGGAAAAATCTCTAGGCGAGAAGCTAGGGAGGAGGCTAGAGCCCAATGCATGCAGGTTGGCGGATTTCAATGTAAGGACTGGATTGACTACGAAAATCAATGCGTAGCAATCTCTGGCCCTCAAAGGGATGGGACCAACATTCCAGGTAAATTGCAATATGCCAAGGGCCCATCAATTAAAGAAATTCAACGTAATGCAGTAGAAGGTTGCGCATCAAAAAATAAAACTTAATGCGGCCTACTTTATTCCGCTTGTTCAGAGCCAATACTACGGCGTTATTAGAAATAATTATTCAATTATCTACGCACAGCGACCTCACGCATCAGATCTTGGACAGTTGATGCTTCACCAGCTTGTTGGCTATCGGCAAACCCTGCGATAGGCACTTGATTGTGATCCATCCCAGATGATTCAACACCTTCTCAGCACAGATGTTTGCGCGTCCGCGCCCAAAATCGTTTGCTCCAGGCATCCCCCAAAGCCCGCGTCCCGTACCCCTGAGTCCGCCCGCCGTTAGTTCAATAAAGCTCGCAGGAGTGATGTAATGGACACCGTGTTTTCCTCAAACCACGCGCAGTGGTACCGGTCGCACCAGGGCATTCGACGCATGATGACTATCCTGCTGATCACGACCTTACTGACCGCAATTTTGGTTGTCCTGGCCTATCGAACTTCGTTCGCCGTCCTGCTGGACCTTGCGCAGTATGCCGCCATCATCGGTGCTGTATTGTGCTTCGCTGTAGTGTCGATGCAGCTGTGGCTCATGGCAGGTGCCATGACCATTTGGAAAAAGCTACGATCAGAGGGAAAACATACTGCAGAACTGAAACAGCTGCGCCGGGCCATTGTCAATGCGAGCGCCATGACGCTGCTGACGCTTATGCTTGCAGTAGCAGCCACCTGCATCCCCTTTGTTATGGATATAATGAAGAAGCTCCCCGAGTTTGGGATGTTCTTCGCGTTCATGCCCTTTACTTTGTTACTACATCGCGTCAACATCAACCGCACCTGTTCACGACTCACCGATTCCATGATAGCCGCGCAGCGTGCTGCACAACGCACGATGGCGGCATGAACCGGCATCTGCGAATCAAGGCTGTTGGCTATCTTTTCATAATTCTACTGGCAGGGTGCAATCCCATGAACACTGCTTCGGAAAGACATGACAACGGCGACACCACCGCCGACGGCGATCCGGTCTACCGCAAGAACCCGCATCCGACGCAAGCCTACCGGATCACCATGACCATCGAGAATGCGCCAGGGCCGTTTGAGTGGATTTCGGCGACGGCCTATTATCAAATGACCAATCACAAGCAATGCACGCCGATTGAGCCCATTGAAGGGGTATGGAGTAAGTCGGACGAGGACGTCATCCCTGTCCATTTTGAGAAGATTGATACCTCTACCTACACCGCGATGATCTATGCCGATGGCATGATCGATGCGGATTACTATGGCAAGGGCGAGTGTCACTTTGAGCTCGATGGAGTTGGTATTTCACTACGAGCAACCGGTAAGAAAGAGGAAACCCGATTTCAGCCTGCGCTTTTCAAAGCGGAGATACACAGCTCAAAGCCCGTTAAATTCTATTTCTGGAAAGGAGGCTACCCACGAAGTCAGATGGCGGACTACCCCGATACTGGTGAATACAGTGCAGATAAATATGCCGAGCCCAATCGAAGCAATTTGTTTCAGGTATCACTAAAATCTGAGAGGGCCTATAAATGAGCCTAACCAGCCAACAATATGCACTACTTTCGAATGATGTTTATAAGAAACCTGCCGAGATAGGCCCTGGCAGTAAGCCCGAGAATATTGGAGGAACCTTATTCAGGCGTTTGGAATACATTGATCGCCCTTCAGGCTATCAAGGCATTATCTATGAGAGGATAGATACAGGCGAGATTATCGTCGCTCATCGCGGTACGGAATTTGATCGCCAAATAAAACAAGATGGTGCTTATGCTGACGGTGGGATGGTCGCAGCCCGTCACAATCATCAGGTCGATGATGCCATCGAATTGACCCAACATGCCTTGAAGTACGCAGAACAAAAGCACCTCAAGACTGGCCAAGCATTGCCCGCCGTCACCGTCACCGGCCACTCCCTCGGAGGCGATCTGGCCCAGGTGACCGCCCACCACTTCGGCCTGCACGGCGAGACCTTCAACGCCTATGGCGCGGTCAGCCTGGACCGGCGCATTCCCGAAGGCGGTACCGATGTGATCAATCACGTCATGGCCGGCGATGCTGTCAGCGCCGCGAGCAAGCATTACGGGCAGGTCAAGGTCTATGCCACGCCGCAAGAAATCGCCTTGCTGCAGCAGGTCGGTTACGACAACACCCACAGCGTGCTGGATGCACGTAATCCTGCGGTGGCCATCCAGCTCGGCGACTCGCACCGCATCCATAACTTCCTGCCGGTCGATGCCAACGGCAAGCCGGATCGCTCGGTGCTGGAAGACCCCCAGGCGCAGCAGTTAGCCAGGCAATACGCGCCGATGATCGACAAGTACCGCAACGATGTGTCCCTGATGCGGGGTGGCCTAACCCTGGCCTCCCGCAGCCTCCAGTCGATGAACCTGGTCGATGGCATCGATCACTTGCGCGGTCCGCTGGCGCCCGGTGCCGGTGTGGCCGAGATGGCGGCAGAGCGTTGGGCGAGAACTCAGGAGCGCATGCAGCGGGAGGACGGGCAAGTCTATGTGCCGCCTGGCTGGAAGATGCCCTTGGGTCCGTCGCCAGAGCGCTGTGTCGATCCGGGCGCTGCTTCCGTTTCAAACGAGCCGCTGTATTGGGCCATCCACAGCAACCTGCCAGCAGGCACTTCCGATGCTGTGACGATGTACGCCCTCGTCGAGGCCAAGCGTTCAGGCATCATGCATCCTGATCAATTGCAGAGCGTGACCGCGAATCAGGACGCGATCTGGATCCTCGGGCACACGCCCGGCTACCGTGCCAAGGTGGATCTGTCCGAGACCATTCCTCCCGTGCAGGAAAGCATCCGTCAGTCGCAAGCACTGGATGCGCAGCGCTCGCCGCCGGACCCCACGCCATCGCCAACGCGTGTAATGTAAAGCGATGAACGCCTCATTCGCCCGGATGACTGTGCAAACCAAGGCTCCCGCTGCGCACCGCTGTGCGACAAGCTCGCTGCAGCCGCTGGCGGATGCCAACCTGGGCGACTTCGTTTTCTTCAAGCTGGTCAACGACTACTTCAACAACGAGATTCAAGCGTTCGGCCTCGAGTTGATGCGCCATATCATCAGGCAGGTCAGTAAAGGGCAGTGTTCCCCACGTTCCGCGCAATGACGAAGGCGACGTCCCCCCGTCCTGAGTAGCGGCCGGGTTTAGAGTCCGGGGTTGATGATATCGGTATTGGCCAGCTGTTGGGCATACGCGGATGGCGTCATGCCGTCGATTGCCTTCTTGGGTCGCTCCTCGTTGTATTCGCGTCGCCAGCGCTCGATCTCGGTGCGTGCATGCAGCCTTACT
>NZ_JFAQ01000040.1 GCF_001304695.1 Xanthomonas axonopodis | reverse complement strand
TTGTTGTCTGCCTTATAGGGGCGCTACTGCGCTGGCCTGCCAATGGCGCGGATGCATCACGTCGCATGCGTCGATGCGTGTGGGGTGATGTCGTCGCGCCAGCAGTGGGTTCGCACCTGCGCCACGCAGGCGTGGCGGGCAGCACTGTTTCGAAGTGGGGTCGTGCATCACGTTCCAACGCCACCTACGGTAGGAGGCCGACCGTGAGAGCCTGTTCAACGTTTCCTGAGCAGTAATACCAAGAAAGCTAGGGAACCTCTGAACAACGCGCCAAAAAAGCGCGACACTATCGTTTCGGAGTGAGGAGACATCCATGCAACTGACGTTCGGTGACGCTGAGGGCCTGGGCAAGCGCAAGCAGACCCGTCGCGAAATATTCCTGGCGGAGATGGAGCAGGTCGTTCCGTGGCAGCAATTGCTTGCCCTGATCGCGCCGCACTATCCGGTATCGGGGCGGCCCGGTCGGCAGCCGTACGCACTGGCGACGATGTTGCGGATTCATCTGCTGCAGCAGTGGTATGCGTTGAGCGATCCGGCGATGGAAGAAGCGCTGCACGAGATTCCGACCTTGCGGCGCTTTGCCCAGCTCGGTGGCTTGGACAATGTTCCCGACGAGACCACGATTCTCAACTTTCGGCGCCTGCTGGAGACCCATGGGCTTGCCGCACGGATGCTGGAAGCGGTCAACGCGCATCTGGCGCGCAAGGGTCAGAGCCTGCGCTCGGGCACGATCGTCGATGCGACGCTGATCGCTGCGCCCAGTTCGACCAAGAACGCCGATCACGCGCGCGACCCTGAGATGCATCAGACCAAGAAGGGGAATCAGTGGTATTTCGGGATGAAGGCGCACATCGGCGTGGATGAGTTTTCCGGACTGGTGCACCATGTCCATTGCACAGCGGCCAATGTCGCCGATGTCACGGTGACGCACGCATTGCTGCATGGCAAAGAAGACAGCGTGTTCGGCGACAGCGGCTACACCGGCGCGGACAAACGCGAAGAACTGCAGACCTGCCAAGCAGCATTCTTCATCGCCGCCAAGCCCTCGACGATGCAAGGCATCGGCAACACAGGCGAGCGTGCTCGGGAACAGCGTTGGGAACACGTCAAGGCCAGCGTGCGCGCGAAGGTGGAGCATCCGTTCCGGGTGATCAAGCGCCAGTTTGGCGACACCAAGGTCCGTTATCGCGGTCTTGCCAAGAACACGGCACAAGTGCTGACCTTGTTTGCGTTGTCGAATCTGTGGATGAAGCGAAAGCAATTACTGCCTGCGATGGGGAGCGTGCGCCTGTAACCCAGGAAATTCCCACGGAAAACGCCAGAAATGGCGAGAAACCCGAAGCTCCAAACGCGACTCTCCGGAACGATGTCACATTCCGCCCTGTCAGGTCTCGTTGTTCAGACCTTCCCTAACCCCGCCCGGTGGCTTCTTGCTGGACTTGAACATCTCCAGCATTCGCTCGGTGACCACGTGACCACCCGCCGCGTTTCTCGCACCCAACGCCACTGCAACAAATCCCGGCGCTTTTTCCAACGGGTGTTGGCATGCCCCAGTACCACCATCGCACCGATCAGCACGATGCCGTGCATGAAGTTGGAACCGGACATCAGCGGCGCGTGCAGGATCACCGGCACCCGCGAGAGGATCACGTGGCGGCGATGGCCGCCAGCATGAAGATGTACAGCGCTACGAATCCGTCGCCCATCGTCTCTGGCTCCACTGGCCGGTGCGACCCGCCGATCATCCCCACGCCGTGCCCGTGCCGGCGCCTGTCAACCGAATCCGCACTCGCCCGTTGACGTCGTATCGTCTCTGCGGAAGCTACGCTGTGTTGGTGGGAACTCCTTTCGATCCGCAAGCTACCGCACCGGCCGCCACCGCGCCGGTGTCGCTGGACGCCTTTCTGGCCGGCATCGGGCCGCGTGCCTTCCGTTTTGCCGAGGCCGGCTTGCGGCACCGCGAAGATGCGCTGGACGCCGTGCAGGACGCCATGGTGAAGCTGCTGGGCTACCGCGAACGGCCAGCCGACGAATGGACGCCGCTGTTCTGGAGCATCCTGCGCAGCCGCATCATCGACCTGCAGCGGCGACGCAGCTTTCGCCTGAAGTTCTGGGCACCGGCCGAGCGCGCCGACGACGAGGGACCGATCGACTGGGCCGCCCCCGGCACCACCGGACCGGTCGACGAACAACAGCATCAACAGGCCTACCAACGGCTGGTCGATGCATTGCGCACACTGCCGGCGCGCCAGCGCGAAGCCTTCACCCTGCGCGTGCTCGAAGACCTGGATGTGGCCACCACCGCCAAGGCGATGGGCTGCTCCGAAGGCTCGGTCAAAACCCACCTGTCGCGCGCGCGCGACGCGTTGCAAAAACAGTTCGAGGATTTCCTGTGAACCGCTCCCACGACACCGCCCAGCTGGATGCGCAGCTGCGCCAACTGCACGCCACCGCGCTGACCAGCCTGCCGCTGCAGACATTGGCGCGCCTGCGCCAGGCCCGCCACGCCTCGGCCCCCACGCGCAGCCGACGTGGCTACTGGTTGCTGGCCACCGCGTGCTCGGGCCTGCTGGCGATCGGCATCGGTCTGCAGCTGCATCCGAGCCAAAGCGTCTCATCTGGCGCCGCGCCGGCCTCGCCAGTTGCCAGCACCAGCGCCACCACCGAGACAGACGACCTGCTGGCCCAGAACCCGGACCTGTATGTCTGGCTCGGCTCCGACACCGCCCTGGCCATGGAATAAGCACGATGACCCACACCACCCGCCTGCTGTTGACCCTGTTGCTGTGCGCCGGGCCGTGCGCCTCCACGCTGGCTCAGGACGGCCCGCCCGGACCTCCTCCACCGGGCCCGCCCATGGACGCGCCTGGCCCACGTGGCCAGGGCCCGCGTGACGAGACGCCCATGCCAGAGTGGGATCAACTGACCAAGCAGCAACGCCAGGTCATGATCGATGCGCTGCGCGAGCGCTGGAACGACGTGCCCGAAGAACGTCCCAGGATGTACCGGCACGCCCGCCGCTGGCTGGACATGACGCCCGATCAGCGCAAGCAGGCCAAGGCCGGCATGGACCGCTTCCGCAACATGAGTCCGGAGCAACGCCGCGAAGCCAAGGCCTTGTTCGACCGCATGCGCACGCTCAACCCGCAACAGCGCAACGAACTGCAGCAACGCTGGCAGAAGATGAGCCCGGCCGAGCGCAGCGCTTGGTTGCGCGAGCATCCGCCGGTCGAGGATTGACGTTTCCCGGCAATTGCGCAACGCACGTGGCGGATGACTGCGCTTGCTCAAGCGCCGCGCAGTGTTGCGATGGGCGATGGACATGGATCATCCGTCGCGCCTGGCATCTTGCAGCACGCGAAGACCGGTCACTGCCGTGACGTACAAACTGCGCACGCCGCGTGCGCGAGGACGCGCAAGTTCCGTAGCGCATGCGGCTACAAGACCTCGCAGCAACCGATACGCACGCCAACACACGTGCTTGCATCGATGGCTTCGCTGCGTCGTTCGTTGCAACCACAACGACGCAATCACTGACCGCGCCAAACCTCCATCTACCCGGAGAATCGCTCATCAGCACCGGGCTGACGACGGCTTGCGATGCGCAGCGCGCCGTCCTTGCCGGATTGCGCGCACCAAATGTTCTGCGACGCCTGAGCGCGCTTTGCAACCTTGTGGCCGGGCGCGCAGCTGTTCAGCACCGAAGGCCTGGGCCATAACCGCCTGGTCGATCATGCCTCGGTGATGACGCGGGCATTGGAGTTCATCGGCCCAGCGTCGCGGTAACAGCGCGGAGGTGACACCCGCAGGCAGTTGCTGCAGTGGCGCGATGATCGTGCTGCTCGGGCGCCAATGACGTGCATTCTGGGCGCAGCGCGATGACCTGCATGCAGCACAGACGAGCGCGTGTCTGTATCGATCAACGCGCTGCCGTTGCAGCGCGATGACCTCCGCTCAGTGCACCGTGCTGTTGTTGTGCAACGGATCCAGACGATCGATCACGCCCTGCATCGCGCTGTCGAAAGCGCCGTCGTTGATGTGCTCGCGCAGGCGGCCCAGGCGCACCATCACCGCCAGTTCTTCCGGCGAGGCGACGCAGAAACGCACGCCGCGTCGATTGACGAACAGCAGACGCTGCGAAATCGGGCTCACCCACGACAGCTTGCCGGCCTGCACCTTGCCGTCCTTGTCGACAAAATCCAGCCACGTGCCGATATCCATCGCACGGAAACGTTCGGCATCGGCACTGTCGATGCTCTGCGCGATGGCTTCGGCACCCAGCACCACGCTGACGCTTTCGGCAGCCGGCGGCGGCAGATTGACCTGCGGCAATTCCGGCAAGACTTTTTCCAGTTCCGGGCGCGCTTCGGCGATCGCCTGCAAGGTGTCGTGCAAGGCGGTGATCGCCGCCACCACCGCATCCCCGTGCAGGCCCACGCTGGCGAACACGCGGTGCAGCGCCGGTTGCCAGACCTGCAGCCATGGCTTGCCGACGATATGCCGGCGCGCCTCACCCAGTTCTTCCAGCACGCCGTCGGCCAGCGCCAGGGCCTCGATGGTGCCGGGACCTTCCTCGCCGTCGCGCAGGATCGCCATGGTCAGGTGATGCAGCCACGGCTGGCGCAGGAAATCGTCCACCGCCTTGGGCAGGTCCGCGCCTTCGGGCGCACGCTGCTCCAGTTCCGACAGCGCGCGGCTGCGCGCCAGTTCGAGCTTTTCCTGCCCGCGCTGGGTTTCGGTGGCACGACGCTCGGCAATTTCCACCCGGCGCCGGTGCTGCGACAGGAAATCGCGGAATTCTTCTTCCAGGGTGAGGAAAATCGCCAGGTTTTCGTTGAATTCGGCCACCAGGCGGTCGACGATTTCTTCGACCTTGCCCATCAGCACGCGCTCGGCAGCGCTGTCGCCGTTGTTGCCTTCGCAAGCCTCGGCCAGCGAGTTGAGCAGGCGTCGCGCGGGATGGGTCTTCTGCACGAACATCTTGCGGTCCAGCAGTGCGACCTTGACGAACGGCACCACCAGGCGGCCGATCATTTCGCGCGAACGATTTTCCAGATCGCGCTCGTCCAACATCACGTCGAACAGCATGCCGACCAGGTCGATGGCATCTTCGTCCATCGGGTCGAGTTTTGCGGTGGCCGGGTCCACGCCCAGTCGCGTGGCGCTGGAAAGCACATCGTTCTTCAACCGCTGCGCAAGCGAGTCGGTGTCATCGCCGATGGCCGCCTGCAGCGTCGCACTGGGCGTGGCCTGCAGCAGCGACAGCACCGACATCATTTCGCGCTGGCTCAACGGGCGTTGCTGCCCTACCGCGACGGTGGCGGCAGAAGCGGCGGTGTCGCGCACGCTGCGGGTCTGCTGCAGCAGCTCGTGCAGGGCCTCGAGCAACATGCCCTGGCTACCGCCGGAATGGTCGGCGTCGCCGTCCATGCCGCCAGCCTCGCCGCCATCGGCATGCCCGCGCTGCGTCGCGGCCTGCATGCGGCCGCGGCTATGCGCCCCACGGTCAAGAAAACGGTTGGCCCAGGCCGGTGCGTACTGATCACCCTGGTCGTCGGCCCCCATTTCGGCGTTACCGCCCTGCGCCTCGGCCTGGGCGCGCTCTTCCGGCGTCTCGCCAAGCGGCTGCATGCGCGGCGGCGCGCGCTTGGCTTGCGAAATTTCAGGCATCACCCCGGCCTTGGCCAGGGTTTCGTCCAGGCGTGCGTACAACTTGCCGATCGGCTCGGCCAGATCGCGCTCGCACAGCTTGATCAGCACCAGTCGCACTTCCGGCGCCAGGTCGCAGGTAGCGAAGGCTTCGTGGATCGCCACGCCCAGATGTTCGGGACCAATCGGGTTGGTGTCGGCCATCAGCTCCAGCCCGCCGGCGATCCAGCCCAGGCGGCGGTCCACCCGTGCCAGCACCTGTTTGAAATCGCGCAACAGCACCGTGGCCAGATTGCGCACTGCCAGCCGTGATTCGAGCACGTGCTCGGGCACCAGACTCAGCGGGCCGGTGCCCATGTCGCCGGCCAGCACCACTTCGGCCGACAACGGCGTGCCCAGCACCAAGGCCTGCCAGCCGTCTTCCAGCTGTTGGCGGAACTGGCGGGCAACCTCTTCGCGCTTGCGGCGCAATTCGCGCATGCCATCGAGAAACAGCAACTGCGATGCGCCAGCGGATTCGGCACGGTCGAACAGCACATCGTCGAAATGCGCAACTGCAGCAGCAAAAACCTGCGCGAGCGCCGGCACGAACACGTCGTGCGCCTGCTCGAGCAAGCGTTGGTCACGGCCCGGGTGTCCCGACGGACTGGGCTGAAAAGTCATGCGCAAAGGCTCCCCGCCTCTGCAGGCGTGAAAATTTTCGAACGAGAAAAAACAGACGCGGCCCCAAATTCCGCCCTTGCATGGTAGGCGGTTCGTGCATCCGTTAAGTGTGACATGTTACCCACTTTACTCGTGACCGCCCAGGGTTTGCGTGTCAAGCGGCCATCCTAGCTCGCAACGTCGCGGTGGAGCTCGCCGGCGGTCATTCTGCGCATGCGGGTGTTAAGCCTTCAGCTTTACGGGCGCTTCCGGTCCATCCGCCCCGCCTCGCATCGCGCCGTAGAAGGCAGCGTCATCGCGGTGCAGGCGTTCCAGCAGCACCATCATTGCCAGTTCTTCCGCTGAGGCGACGCACAGCCGCCCGCCACGCCGGTCGACGAACCTCAGGCGCCAGGAATCGGGCTGATCCAAGACAGTTTTGCCCACCGGTCCGCGACCTTCGCGGTCGATGACATCCAGGTGCGTGCGGGGACAAGAGGTGGATCGCAGAGGGGCCGTTGGCGCCCACCGACCATGATGCGGCGAGCGTTGGGAAGGGGCCGTCTATAATTCAATGCCTCGTTGCCCCGACCCGGATTTATGCACGCACCGTATTCGCTCCAGGCGCTGGACGCGCGCCGTTCGGTTCCCTCCAAACAACTCGGCGCGCCCGGGCCGGATGAAGACACCTTGCTGCGCATGCTTACCTCTGCGGTGCGCGTGCCCGACCACGGCAAGCTGGTGCCGTTCCGCTTTCTGCGCATCAGCGGCGAGGCGCGCGCTGCGCTGGGGGACTTCCTCGCCGAGCGCACCCTGGCCGCCGACCCGCTGGCATCGCCGGCAACCCTTGCCAAGGAACGTGGACGCTTCAGCGACGCACCGATGGTGATCGTGGTGATCGCCTCGCTGCGACCGGAGCACAAGGTGCCCGTGCAAGAGCAATTGCTCACTGCCGGCTGCGTCTGTTTTGCGTTGCTGCAGGCCGCCCAGGCGCATGGCTTCGGTGCGCAGTGGTTGAGCGCGTGGATGGCCTACGACCCGGCGGTGACGGGTTATCTGGGCCTGGAAGACAACGAACGCATCGCCGGCTTCATCCATATCGGCACGCCACGCATGCAGGTGCCCGAACGCGAGCGCCCGGACCCGCGTGCGTTGCTGCGCGACTGGACCCCGTGACCACACCGACCAACCCGCTCGACGCTGCGCCGCTGGCAATCCAGCGCCCGACTCCGCTGTATCTGGTGGATGCCAGCCTGTACGTGTTCCGTGCCTGGCATTCCATCCCGGACGAATTTCACGATGCGCAGGGCTGGCCGACCAATGCGGTGCACGGCTTTGCGCGGTTTCTGCTGGACCTGCTCGAACGCGAGGATCCGCAGCACATCACCATCGCCTTTGACGAAGCACTGGACAGCTGCTTCCGGCATGCGATCTACCCGGCCTACAAAAGCAACCGCACGCCCGCGCCGGATGCGTTGCGCCGCCAGTTCGCGCATTGCAAGGCGTTGTGCGCAGCGCTTGGGCTGAGCGTGCTGGCCCACCGCAATTACGAGGCCGACGACCTGATCGGCAGCGCGCTGCACAGCGTGCGGGCGCACGGCCTGCGCGGGGTCATCGTGTCGGCCGACAAGGACCTGTCGCAGTTGTTGCTCGAACATGACGAGCAGTGGGACTACGCGCGCAATCAGCGCTGGGGCATGGACGGGGTCAAGGCGCGCCATGGCGTGCATGCGCACCAGATCGCCGACTATCTGGCGTTATGCGGCGATGCCATCGACAACATTCCCGGCGTGACCGGCATCGGCGCCAAATCGGCGGCAGTGCTGCTGGCGCACTTCGGCAGCCTGGATGCGCTGCTGGAGCGCATCGACGAAATTCCCTTCCTGCGCCTGCGCGGCGCAGCGCAAATGGCGGCGCGGTTGCGCGAACAGCGCGAACACGCATTGCTGTGGCGTCAGCTCACCACCATCGCGCTCGACGCGCCGCTGGCGCTCACCCAGACCGGCTTCACGCGCGCCCACGCCGATGCGGACATGCTCACCGGGTTGTGCGAGAGCCTGCGCTTCGGCCCGCTCACCCGGCGCCGTCTGTTGGCCGCCAGCACCGGCGCCTCCGCACCGTTTCCTCCCGTTTCCCTGGCACAAGGCCCGCACCCATGAACCGACATGACACCCTGCCCACCGTGGTTTACGAAGGCAAGTATCAGCGCATGGTCGTGCGTGGCACCTGGGAGTATTCCGAACGTGTGCATGCCGGCGGCCTGGCCGCGATCATCGTGGCGGTGACACCGGACGATGCGATGTTGTTCGTCGAACAGTTCCGCGTGCCGCTGCAGGCACGCACCATCGAAATGCCGGCCGGGCTGGTGGGCGATGTGCATGCCGATGAATCCATCGAACTGTCGGCCATTCGCGAACTGGAAGAAGAAACCGGCTGGACTGCCGAGCATGCCGAAGTGCTGATGATCGGCCCCACCTCGGCCGGCGCCAGCAGCGAGAAAATTGCTTTCGTGCGCGCCACTGGTCTGCGCAAGGTCGGCGACGGCGGCGGCGACGCCAGCGAAGACATCACCGTGCACGCAATCCCGCGCGCGCAGGTTGGCGCCTGGCTGGTGCAGAAGATGGCCGAGGGCTATCAGATGGACCCCAAGCTGTGGGCCGGCCTATATCTGGTCGATCACGCACTGGACGGCACACCGCGTGGCTGACGCAGCCATCGAACCATTGCTCGGCGCCGACGATCCGGCGCCGTTCACCGTGCACAACGCGCAGGCGGGATCGCCGTGGCTGTTGATCGCCGACCACGCCGGCCAACGCGTGCCGGCGCAGCTGGCCGCCCTGGGCCTGCCGCAGTCCGAACTGGATCGCCACATCGGCTGGGATATCGGCATTGCGCAGGTCACGCGCCTGCTGGCCGAGGCGCTGGATGCGTTCGCCATCGCGCAGACGTATTCGCGCCTGGTGATCGACTGCAACCGCCCACACGACGCACCCAGCCTGATGCCGGCGTTCAGCGACGGCACGTTGGTTCCAGGCAACCAGCACCTGACCGACAGCGACCGGCAGCAGCGCATCGATGCGATCTTCGCGCCATACCACGCACGCATCGCCGCCGAACTGGACGCGCGTGCACAGCGCAATCAGCCGACCGTATTGGTGTCGATGCACAGCTTCACCCCGGTCATGGCCGGCAACACGCGGCCCTGGCATGCCGGCGTGCTCTACCACCGCGATACGCGGCTGGCGCATCGCCTGTTGCAGGCGCTGCGTGCCGAACCCGACCTGGTGGTGGGCGACAACCAGCCGTACGCGGTCAGCGACGCCACCGATTACGCCATTCCGGTGTATGGCGAAGGCCGCGGCCTGCTGCATGTGGAACTGGAAATCCGCCAGGACCTGATTGCCGATGCAGCCGGGCAACAGGCCTGGGCAGCGCGCCTGGAGCGTATTCTGCCGCCGCTGGCCGATGCCTTGCTGGCGCGTTGAACAGCAGCGTTTGGCGGCTGCATCGCAGCCGCGCTGAGCACAGGCAATCTGCAGGAGCGCATTGCCCGCGATGCAGCCTGGCCGGCCATGCTGCATCGTGCGCGGGCCCGCGCCTACGTCATGCGCACGTGAGCGCCTGGCGCAGGGCGGTCACGCCCCTGGGCTTGGGCGAACCCCGCCCGACACGCATGTACTCGCTTACGCAAATCCGTCGGTGGCACGCACCAATGCATCGACGTTTTCCGGTTCGAACGCCGAATGCCCCGACGCCGGGCTGATCTGCAACTGCGCCTTCGGCCACACCTTGTGCAGGTCCCACGCGCTTTGCAGCGGGCAGACCACATCGTAGCGGCCGTGCACGATCACACCGGGAATGTCGGCAATGCGATACGCATCGCGCAGAAACTGGTCTTCGACCTCGAAAAAACCACCGTTGACGAAGTAATGGTTTTCGATGCGCGCGAACGCCAGGGCAAAGTGGGCGTCCTCGTGCCCGGTGACGAAATCCTCGTCTACATGCAGGAAGCTGGTGGCGCCTTCCCACACGCTCCATGCCTTGGCGGCGGCCAGCCGCGTAGCCTCGTCGTCGCTGGTCAGGCGACGATGGAAGGCAGCGATCAGATCGCCGCGCTCTTCCCGCGGAATCGCGTTGATGTAGTGCTCCCAGGCATCCGGGAACAGCCGGCTGGCGCCTTCCTGGTAAAACCATTCGAGCTCGAAGCGACGCAGCAGGAAAATGCCGCGCAGCACCAGCTCGGTGACCTGTTGCGGGTGGGTCTGCGCATAGGCCAGTGCCAGCGTGGAGCCCCAGCTACCGCCAAAGACCTGCCAGCGGTCGATGCCCAGATGCGTGCGCAGCCGCTCGATATCGGCCACCAGATCCCAGGTGGTGTTGTCCACCAGATCGGCATGCGGCGTGGAGCGGCCGGAACCGCGCTGATCGAACAACACGATGCGGTACTTGGCCGGGTCGTGGAAGCGCCGCATCTTGTCGTTGCATCCGCCGCCAGGGCCGCCATGCAGCATGACCACCGGCTTGCCATGCGGATTGCCGCACTGTTCGAAGTACAGCGTGTGGCGGTTGTCGGCCTTCAGGCTGCCCTGCTGGTAGGGCGTGATCTCGGGGTAGAGCGTGCGCATGCGTCGGTCCTGCGGGAAACCGCTAGTGTATCGGCAGCTACGCACGCGCACGGGCACCCTATGCGATCGAAAAGACGAGTGCGCGGTAATGGGCGACGCCCTGGGGAGCACGCCAAACCTGCCGCGCTTACCGGCGGGCGGGCGCACTCGGTGTGCGCAATCGCCCCATCGAACGCGCGTGCTCCGCGTCGGAACGCGCGGCCCCTCGTCTTCCGACGATAGCGCTCCGGCAATTGCTCAGTTGCCCTGGCCCGCAGCTGGCAACCAGCGCCCCAACGTCACCCGATCGCGCTGCTCCAGATCCTGATGCGTGGCCACCGCAGCGAAACCACGCGCAACCAGCAGTTCGGCCACCGCCGCCCCCTGGCCCCACCCATGTTCGAGCAACAGCCAGCCACCCGGCAGCAGATGCGCAGGCGCATCGGCCACGATCAGGCGGATATCGTCCAGCCCGTCGCTGCCCGAGGCCAGCGCGCTGGCCGGTTCGTAGCGCAGATCGCCCTGCAGCAGGTGCGGGTCGTGCGCGGCGATATACGGCGGGTTGCTGGCGATCAGGTCGAAGGCCTCGCCCGCCAATGGCGCAAACCAGTTGCCCAGCCGGAAGTCGACATTGCGCAAGCTGTGGCTGTCGGCGTTACGCCCCGCCATTGCCAACGCCGCTACGCTGGCATCGGTGGCAATGACCCGCGCCTGCGGACGTTCGCTGGCAATGGCCAGTGCAATCGCGCCACTGCCAGTGCCCAGGTCAGCGACTCGACGGCCCGACTGAGTGTCCAAGCGCGCCAGCGCCAGCTCGACCAGTAACTCGGTGTCAGCACGCGGAATCAGCGTGGCCGGCGAGACCGCCAGGTCCAGCGTCCAGAACCCGCGCGAGCCGGTCAGATAGGCCACCGGCTCGCCGGCCTCACGGCGCTGCACCAAGGCCTCGAAGGCCTGCGCGACCGATAGAGGGACCGCATCGCGCCCGTGCATGAACAACCAGGCGCGATCGTGGCCCAGCGCGTGCAGCAGCAATGCTTCGGCATCGCAGCGCTCGACCCGCCCGGCGGCGCGGCCAAGCAGCTGATCGGCGGGAATGGCGGCGAGATCGTCGGACATACGGGCTTTTCACCTAAGCGCAACATCGGCTGGCCATTATCGACCATGGCGTGCACCGCGACTGCCCTAGATGCTATCTGACGAGTCGATAGCCACAGACTATCTATTTGATTCCATCAATCGATTTGAGGAATCTATCGATCCTGCCTATCATGGCGCCTGTTCCATCCCCCGCCCCCTTTCATCGCACGAGGAAACGCAATGTCTCTCATCAACACCCAGGTCCAGCCGTTCAAGGCGAATGCGTATCACAACGGCAACTTCATCGAAGTCACCGAGGCCAGCCTGAAGGGCAAGTGGTCGGTGCTGATCTTCATGCCGGCCGCGTTCACCTTCAACTGCCCGACCGAAGTGGAAGACGCCGCCGACAACTATGCCGCCTTCCAGAAGGCTGGCGCCGAGGTCTACATCGTCACCACCGACACGCATTTCTCGCACAAGGTGTGGCACGAAACCTCCCCGGCCGTGGGCAAGGCGCAGTTCCCGTTGATCGGCGACCCGACCCACAAGCTGACCCGCGCGTTCGGCGTGCATATTGAAGAAGAAGGCCTGGCGCTGCGCGGCACCTTCATCATCAATCCGGAAGGCGTGATCAAGACCCTGGAAATCCACGACAACTCCATCGCTCGCGACGTTACCGAGACGCTGCGCAAGCTGACCGCGGCACAGTTCGTGGCCAACAATCCTGGCCAGGTCTGCCCGGCCAAGTGGAAGGAAGGCGCCAAGACCCTGGCTCCGTCGCTGGATCTGGTCGGCAAGATCTAAGCCGGCTGTCACCTCCGACCTGTCGCAAGGTCGGAGCATCTCCGGCCCAGTCGGGCCGGGGGTGAACCGGAGCCGGTGCCGGGCTGCCCGCCAGCCGCCGCCAGCACGCACCCGACTTTGCGCCGGCTGCGGTTCACTCCCTTCCTTCCCCGGCGACCTGCTTCAACCCAGCGACGCCCCGCCCTCTCCTTGCCCATTCCCAGGAGTTCTCCATGTTGGATGCCAATCTCAAGACCCAGCTGACCGCCTACCTGGAACGGGTGACGCGGCCGATTCAAATCAACGCCTCGATCGACGACAGTGCCGGCTCGCGCGAAATGCTCGATCTGCTGGAGGAGTTGGTCCTGCTGGCGGACAAGATCAGCCTGGACATCCACCGCGACGACAACCAGCGCAAGCCGTCGTTCGCGTTGACTACGCCTGGCCAGGACATCTCGCTGCGCTTTGCCGGGCTGCCGATGGGCCACGAGTTCACCTCGCTGGTGCTGGCGCTGTTGCAAGTGGGCGGCCACCCGTCCAAGGCGGCTGCCGAACTGATCGAGCAGGTGCAGCACCTGGAGGGCGACTACCAGTTCGAAACCTATTTCTCACTGTCGTGCCAGAACTGCCCGGACGTGGTGCAGGCGCTGAACCTGGCGGCCGTGCTCAACCCACGCATCAAGCACGTGGCCATCGACGGTGCCTGGTTCCAGGACGAAGTGGAGGCCCGCCAGATCATGTCGGTGCCCACCGTGTACTTGAACGGCGAGCTGTTCGACCAGGGCCGCATGACGCTGGAGCAGATCGTCGCCAAGCTCGACACCAATGCCGCCAAGCGCGATGCCGCAAAAATCGCCGCCAAGGACGCCTTCGATGTGCTGGTGGTGGGCGGTGGCCCGGCCGGCTCGGCAGCGGCGGTGTACGCCGCACGCAAGGGCATCCGCACCGGCGTGGCAGCCGAACGGTTCGGCGGCCAGGTGCTGGACACCATGTCGATCGAAAACTTCATCTCCGTGCCGGAAACCGAAGGCCCGAAGATGGCCGCCGCGCTCGAGCAGCACGTGCGCCAGTACGACGTGGACATCATGAATCTGCAACGTGCCGAGCAGCTGATTCCGGCCGGTGTCGATGGCCTGATCGAGATCAAGCTGGCCAATGGCGCTTCGCTCAAGAGCAAGACCGTGATCCTGTCCACCGGTGCGCGCTGGCGGCAGATGAACGTGCCCGGCGAGGACCAGTACAAGAACAAGGGCGTGGCGTATTGCCCGCACTGCGACGGCCCGCTGTTCAAGGGCAAGCGCGTGGCGGTGATCGGCGGCGGCAACTCCGGCGTGGAAGCCGCGATCGACCTGGCCGGCATCGTGGCGCATGTCACGCTGGTGGAATTCGACGACAAGCTGCGCGCCGACGAAGTGCTGCAACGCAAACTGCGCAGCCTGCACAACGTGCGCATCATCACCAGCGCGCAGACCACTGAAGTCCTCGGCGACGGGCAGAAGGTGACCGGCCTGGTCTACAAGGACCGTACCGGCGGCGATATCCGGCACATCGAGCTGGAAGGTGTGTTCGTACAGATCGGCCTGCTCCCCAACACCGAGTTCCTGCGCGGCACGGTGGCGCTGTCGCCGCGTGGCGAAATCATCGTCGACGACCGTGGCCAGACCGATGTGCCCGGCGTGTTCGCCGCGGGCGACGCCACCACGGTGCCGTACAAGCAGATCGTGATCGCGATGGGCGAAGGTTCCAAGGCGGCGCTGAGTGCATTCGACCATCTGATCCGCACCAGCGCACCGGCCACTGCCGACAGCGTGGCCCAGGCGGCATAAGCGAGCGCCTGCTGAGCGCCCGGCCAACCCGGGCGCTCAGCTTGCAACACGCGCCAGTCGATCCCCGTCACCGCAATGAAGGCTGCTGCATATGAATCTGCGTGACCTGAAATATCTGGTAGCCCTGGCCGACCACAAGCATTTTGGCCGCGCTGCGTCCGCCTGCTTTGTCAGCCAGCCAACGCTGTCCACCCAGATCAAGAAACTCGAAGACGAGCTCGGCGTGTCGCTGGTCGAACGTGCACCGCGCAAGGTCATGCTGACCCCAGCCGGCCGCGAAGCCGCCGTGCGCGCGCGCAGCATCGTGGCCGAGGTGGAACAGATTAAGGAAGCCGCACGCCGCAGCCAGCACCCGGAAGCGGGCACGGTGCGTCTGGGCATCTTTCCCACCCTGGCACCGTATCTGTTGCCGCATGTGGTGCCGCGCATCCGCGAGCGTTTTCCGCGCTTGGAACTGCTGCTGATCGAAGAAAAGAGCGACCAGCTGATGCACCAGTTGCGCGAAGGCCGCCTGGATGCCGCATTGCTTGCACTGCCCTTGCAGGACGACCAGCTGCATGCAGACTTCCTGTTCGAAGAACCCTTCGTGCTGGCAGTGCCGGAAGGCCATCCGCTGTCGCGCCACGACAGCATGACCCTGGACGATCTGTCCGAGCAGCGCCTGTTGCTGCTGGAAGATGGCCACTGCCTGCGCGACCAGGCACTGGATGTCTGCCATCTGGCCGGCGCGCTGGAAAAATCCGAATTTCAGGCCACCAGTCTGGAAACCCTGCGCCAGATGGTCGCGGCGAATGTCGGAGTGACCTTGCTGCCGCTGCTGGCGGTCAAGCCGCCGGTGGCCCGCTCGGAAAACATCCGCCTGATCCGCTTCCGCGAAGACAAGCAGCCTAGCCGCCGCATTGCGATGGCGTGGCGGCGCAGTTCGGCAATGACCGCGTTTCTGGAGCAGCTGTCGCTACTGTTCAAGGAATTGCCCGAAAGCCTGTTCACCCTGGATCAGCCTGCAACGGAACCGAAGGCAGTTGCGGCTTAGGAAATCGGAAATCGGAAATC
>NZ_JFAQ01000004.1 GCF_001304695.1 Xanthomonas axonopodis | reverse complement strand
TTTCGGCGCCTGCTGGAGACCATGACCTTGCCGCGCAGATGCTGAAGGCCGTCAACGCGCATCTGGCGCGCAAGGGTCAAAGTTTGCGGTCCGGCACGATCGTCGATGCGACGCTGATCGCTGCGCCCAGTTCGACCAAGAACGCCGATCACGCGCGCGACCCTGAGATGCATCAGACCAAGAAGGGCAATCAGTGGTATTTCGGGATGAAGGCGCACATCGGTGTGGATGAATTTTCCAGACTGGTGCACCATGTCCATTGCACAGCGGCCAATGTCGCCGATTACCGCACGGCAAGGAAGACAGCGTGTTCGGCGACAGTGGCTATACCGGCGCGGACAAACGCCAAGAACTGCGGGACTGCCAAGCAGCATTCTTCATCGCCGCCCGGCCCTCGACGATGCAAGGCATCGGCAACACACGCGAGCGTGCTCGGGAACAGCGTTGGGAACACGTCAAGGCCAGCGTGCGCGCGAAGGTGGAGCATCCATTCCGGGTAATCAAGCGCCAGTTTGGCGACACCAAGGTCCGCTATCGCGGTCTGGCCAAGAACACGGCACAAGTGCTGACCTTGTTTACATTGTCAAACCTGTGGATGAAGCGAAAGCAATTACTGCCTGCGATGGGGAGCGTGCGCCTGTAACCCGGGGAATTCCCACGGAAAACGCCAGAAATGGCGAGAAACCCGAAGCTCCAAACGCGACTCTCCGGAACGATGCCACCTTCCGCCCTGTCAGGTCTCGTTGTTCAGACCTTCCCTAATGGAAGATGTCGCGAACTTTGGAAAGACAATGAATCTAATAAACCAAATATCTTACCTGATTAGCCCCATCGCTCAGCCGTAGTTGCAGGATCTGCGACGCTGCGGTTGGACAATGGCCCCAGCTGAAGGCAACGGAGGCGGGAGATGGGGATCAATATCGTGCAGTTTCAGCCGGGA
>NZ_JFAQ01000039.1 GCF_001304695.1 Xanthomonas axonopodis | reverse complement strand
GATCCATCTAATGCCGGGACTGAACACAGGAGATAGGATGACGATGGTCAAGCAATCCACAATGGTGGCGGCAGCGTTGATCGCGATGCTGGCTGCCGGTTGCCAGCGCGCCGCAGCGCCCGCCGTAGCAACTGACGTTGCAGGAAAATCCACCGCGACAGCGCCGGATACGGCTGGGCGGCAGCCTGCTGCAAACACACCACCCGGCAATGCCCCAGGCAATCGTTATGGCGCGTTGCTGTTCACGCCGTGCACGCTGAGCGCCGGCGGTGCCGCCGGCAATATCGAAGCGCAGTGCGCGAGCCTGCGCGTGCCGGAAAATCCGGCCGCACCGAGCGGCCGCAACATCGCGTTGAAGATTGCCTGGCTGGAAAGCGAAGCCGGCGGTGGCAGCACGCCGGACCCGGTGTTCTTCATCGCCGGTGGGCCAGGGCAATCGGCCACCGAAGTTGCGGCCATCGTGGACATGGGCCTGCACGAAGTGCGCAAGCAGCGCGACATTTTTCTGGTCGATCAGCGCGGTACCGGTGGCTCGCATCCGCTGGAGTGTCGCGACGCGGCCGGCAAGCCGCTGGCGCTGGAGAACAGCAGCCAGGCCACCGCCGAGCAATTGACTGCGTATGCGGCCGGATGTGCCGACGGTTTGCGCAACGATGCCGACCCGCGTTACTACACCACCAGCGAAGCCATTGGCGATCTGGATGCGGTACGCGCAGCACTGGGCGTGCAGACGCTGAATCTGATCGGTGCCTCGTACGGCACGCGTGTAGCGCAGCACTATGCCGCACGTTATCCGCAGCACACGCGCACCGTGGTGATCGATGGCGTGGCGCCGAACGATCTGGTGATCGGCGGCGAGTTCGCTCGCACGTTCGAAGATGCGATCGCGCTGCAGTCTGCGCAATGCCGTCAGCAGCCTGCATGCGCCAAGCGCTTTCCGGTCGATACCGCCACGCAGTTGCGCCAGGTGGTCGAGCGGCTGCGGCAGGCACCGGTGGCGGTGGACTACCGCGACCCGCGCACTGGTGCCGTGCGCCACGAGCAGGTTACTGCCGACACCGTGGCGGGCCTGGCGTTCGGTTTCTCGTATGCGCCGGAAACCGCGTCGCTGTTGCCGCTGGTGCTCGACGAAGCCGCCGCAGGCCGGTATGCCTCGTTGATGGCCCTGGCGCAGATGAGCGCATCGGACATGTCCGATCAGATGAATCGCCTGATGCAATGGTCGGTGTTGTGCAGCGAAGATGCTGGGCGCTATCACCCTCCCGCACACCAGGCCACCACGTTGCTGGGCAACGAGGTGGCCGAGATGTTCTTCGCACCTTGCAAGGTCTGGCCCTCCAATCCGGCGCCGGCTACTGCGAGCGCACCGTTCCGCTCCACGTTGCCGGTGCTGCTGCTCTCCGGCCAGCTGGACCCGGTCACACCACCACGCTACGCCGAGCGCGTGCTGCGGGGCCTGCCCAACGGCCGGCATGTGATTGCGCCCGGGCAAGGGCATGGCGTGTTCCGGCTGGGCTGCATGCCCAAGGTGCTGAGCCAGTTCATGCAGACCGCCGATGCCAAGGCGCTGGATACCACCTGCGTTGCCAGCCTCAACACCGTGCCTGCCTTCACCTCGTTCAACGGATGGGAACCATGAGCCGCATCGACCACGCCACGGAGGCGCTTGCATGATCGTCGTCGATACCCTGCACAAGTCGTTCAAGACCAAGACCGGGCTGGTGAAAGCCGTCGACGGGGTCAGCTTCAGCGCCGCCGATGGCCAGATCACCGGGCTGCTCGGCCCCAATGGCGCCGGCAAGACCACCACCTTGCGCATGCTCTACACGTTGATGGCGCCCGACCAGGGCCGCGTGACTGTCGATGGCGTGGATGCCGCCCGCGACCCGGTGACGGTGCGTCGCGCACTCGGGGTGTTGCCGGATGCGCGCGGCGTCTACAAGCGCCTGACCGCACGCGAGAACATCGCCTACTTCGGTGAATTGCATGGCATGTCGCGCGCGCAGATCGCGCAGCGCACCAACCTGCTGGCCAGCGCGTTGGACATGGACGATATTCTCGACCGCCAGACCGAAGGCTTCAGCCAGGGCCAGCGCACCAAGACCGCGATTGCGCGGGCGTTGGTGCACGACCCACGCAACGTGATCCTGGACGAGCCCACCAACGGCCTGGACGTGATGACCACCCGTGCCATGCGTGGCTTCTTGCAGCAACTGCGTGCGGAGGGGCGCTGCGTGATCTTTTCCAGCCACATCATGCAAGAGGTCGCCGCGCTGTGCGACCGCATCGTCATCGTCGCCAAGGGCAAGGTGGTGGCATCCGGCAGTGCCGACGAACTGCGCGCTGCCACCGGTGAACACAATCTGGAAGACGCCTTCGTCAAGGCGATCGGCTCGGACGAGGGACTGCACGCATGAGCACCACATCATTGTTGTCCACGCTGTGGACGGTGCTGCGCAAGGAATTGCGCGACATCTCGCGCGACCGCCGCACTCTGGCATTGGCGTTGCTGTTGTCGCCGCTGCTGTACCCGATCCTGATCCTGGGCATGGGTGCCTTGAGCGAAAGCCGCGTGCGCACGCAGATCGACAAGCCGCTGGATATCCCCACGCTCGGGCGCAGCAACGCGCCGAATCTGGTGCGATTTCTGGCCGCCCAAGGGCTCAATGCCGTGGATGCGCCAGCCGATCTGACCGCGGCGATTCGCAGCCAGGATGTGGATGTGGCGCTGCGCATCAGCGATAGCTACGCCGAGGACTGGCGCGAAGGTCGGCCGGCGCTGGTGGAGATCATCAAGGACAGCACCCGCCGCGAGGCCGATGTGCCGAGCCTGCGCTTGCAGGCCGCGCTCACCGGTTACAGCCAGCAGGTCGGCGCATTGCGGCTGTTGGCGCGCGGTATCGATGCGCAGGTTTCCAGGCCCCTGGAAGTGGCCGCGCAAGACATGGCCACTGCAGAAGCCAAGCGCGGCCAGATGATGGCGATGCTGCTGCCGGTATTGCTGGTGATCACCTCGTTTCTGGGTGGCGCGTCGTTGATTCTGGACGCCACCGCCGGCGAGCGCGAACGCCAGTCGCTGGAGCCATTGCTGGCCACGCCTGCGCCGCGTAGCGCCATTGTCAGCGGCAAGATCGCTGCGGCCTGCGTGATCGGCATGGTGTCGCTGTTGCTTACCTTGCTGGCATTCAAGCTGAGCGCGCAGTTGTCCACATCCAACCTGGGCCGCCAGCTCAATGTCGGTTTCATGCCGATGCTGCAGATGCTCTTCATCCTGGTGCCGATGCTGTTTGTCGGCACCTCGCTGCTGACCTATCTGGCCGCCGCCAAGAGCATGAAGGAAGCGCAGGCGCATATGACCTGGTTGCTGCTGCTGCCGATGCTGCCCGGCTACGCATTGATGGCGTATCCGCTGAAGACGCAGCTGTGGCATTTTGCGGTGCCGTTTCTGGCGCAGAACCAGATGCTGTTGAAGGTGATCCGCCACGAAACCATCAACCTACAGACCTGGGCGGTGTATCTGCTGGCCGGTTTCGGTGTGGCGGCATTGCTGTGGTATGCGGCGGTGCGCCGCTATCACCAGGAGCGTCTGGCGATTTCGGGCTGAGGTTGTTGCGTGGTGGCTGTTTGCCGCAAGTTCCTGCGGCACCCTGCAACGCGCAACACCGACGTTGCATCACCGCTACAACGCATCACCGCTACAACGCAGCACTGCTACAACGCAGCACTGCTACAACGCAGCACTGCTACAACGCAAAAGCCCGCATCGCTGCGGGCTTTTGCGTTTCTAGGTCATCAACGACGCAGGCATCAATCGCCCGGGTTGAACGACAGCGTACGCCGCGTGGTCACCGGTGCGGCCACCGGTTCGAAGCGCCAGTGCTTGACCGCGTTGAGGGCTTCGCGGTCGAACACGCGTGGCGGGTTGGCGCGCAGCACGCGCGAGGCGGTGATCGAGCCGTCGGTACCGACCGTCAGTTCCACCAGCACTTCGCCGGAGGTGCCCGAGCGCAATGCTTCGGCAGGGTAGCGCGGTGCCGGGGTGCTGATCGGACGCAGCGACTGTGCGGCCGGTGCGGCTGCAGCGGCGGCGGCCGGCGCCGGACGCGGTGCCGCCGGTGTGGGTGCCGGCGCTTCGGCCTGACGCCGCGCAGCAGCCTGGCGCTCGGCCTCGGCGGTCTGCTGGCGGGCGGCTTCCTGCTGGGCGGCAATCTGCTGGGCAGCGGCGGCCTCGCGGCTCTGCTGCTCGGCCAAGCGCTTCTGCTCGGCCGCCTGCTTGGCCTTGTCTTCGACCTGCTTCTTGGCCTGCTCGGCATCCTGCTCGGAGCGGTTGGCAGCGGTCTTCATTCCCGTCTCCAGGCCGCTCTTCAGGCGCGGCAATGCCGGTGCCTGCGGGTCGACCTTTTCGATCAAGGCGATCAAACGCTGCGCTTCGGGAAATTCTTCGCGGCTGATGCCTTGTTCGGCGGCGATCAGCGTATAGGGAAGCAGGTCGGTCAGCGTGCTATTGACGGTGGCGTCCTGCGGCTGCTTCTCGCGCAAGGCCAGGTAGTACTCCACCGCGTTGTCGCCGGCCGGGGCGTACATGCGATTGTCCTGCAGCGCCTTGGTGGCCGATTCGCGCAATTGTTCGGCAGCCATCGACTGCACCTGCGGCGAGACCGCGGTGGCCGGCGTGGGTGCCGTTGCCGCCGGTGTGGCGCCGGTCGCCGGCGTGGTGGTGGCGTCCTTGTCTTCCTGCTTGGAGCAGGCGGTCAGGCCCACCAGCAAAATGACCGGCGCGATCCGGCGTGCCATACGGCCCTGTGTCAGATCCAACATGCGTCTCCCTTACCCCGAGTGCGAAAGATAAACGTTGCTGCGGCGCGCGCCGGCCATTGTTCCCGCAATGGACGGCAACGCCGCAATCTAGCATTGCTGGGGCGGTCTAAGCCAAGGGTTGCGCTGCAGATCGCCGAAATTTATCCCGCCGGGGTCGCCATGACCGGCGGGGCCGGCACGCGTGCGGCCGGTTCGGGCAGCGGCGGGGCAGGGCAGTAGCGCTGCAGGAAGTCCGCGTGCGCGGGCAACCGCACCAGCGCCGCCTCAACCCGGGTGCGGATGGTCTCCAAAAAGCGGCTCAGTTCTGCATCGCCCATCAGGTCGGCCACCGGGTGGTGCTGTTGCGGCACGATGCCCTGGCCCAGCATCACCTGCACCCAGGAGTTCTCGGCGAACAGCTCGTTTGCCTGATGGAACACGCGCCCGCTCTGGCGGAACAACTCCATCCGGTGGCGCAGCGAATCGGGGATGTCCATGGCCGCGCAGTCGCGCCAGAACGGCGTGTCGCGGCGATCGGTGGCGTGGTAATGCAGGATCACGAAATCCCGGATGTGGTTGATCTCCTGGGCCGCCTGACGGTTGTATTCGGCGATGTCGACCGCGTTGATCACCTGCGGAAAGGTCTGCAGCAGGCGGATGATGCCGCGCTGGATCAGATGGATGTTGGTCGATTCCAGCGGCTCCAGGAACCCGCTTGCCAGGCCCAGCGCCACGCAGTTCTTCTCCCACACGCGGTGGCGCTGATTGGGCGTGAAGCGCAGCGGCCGCGGTTCGGTGAGCGCGCGCCCGGTGAGGTTGCGTTCCAGCACCGCGCGGGCGCCATCCTGGTCCATGTAGCGGCTGGAATACACGATGCCGTTCCCCACCCGGTGCTGCAGCGGAATGCGCCACATCCAGCCGGCCTGATCGGCGCGCGACCGGGTGTAGGTCACCGGCGGGCCCACCGATTCGGTCTGCACGGCCAGCGCGCTGTCGGTGAACAGCCAGCGCGACCAATCGTCGCTGCCCACGCCCAGCGTCTTGCCGATCAGCAGGCCAGCAAAGCCGGTGCAATCCAGGAACAGGTCGCCTTCCACCCGCGTGCCGTCCTGCAGCGTCAGTGCGGTGAGAAAGCCGCTTTGCGCATCGGTCTCCACCTGGCCGATGCGGCCTTCGACGCGGGTGACGCCGAAGCCTTCGCTGAAGCGGCGCAGGAAGCGCGCGTACAGCCCGGCGTCCAGGTGGTAGGCGTAATTCATGCCGCCGTTGGGCAGGTGCGCGAAGCGGCCTTCCTGCGCCGCACGCAGTTCCAGGCAGTAGTCGCCGAAGTCGCGCGCCACCCCGCGCTGGCGTCCCTTCAACCAGAAATGCTGGAACCCGGCGCTCCAGTGGTCGGTCCCGGCATGCCCGAAGGAGTGGATGTAGTGCTGGTCCACCTCGCGCCAGTGTTCGAAGGCGATGCCGAGCTTGATGGTGGCCTGGGTGGCGGCCATGAAGGCAGCTTCGTCGATCTCCAGCAAGCGGTGGAAGGTGACCAGGCTGGGGATGGTGGCTTCGCCCACCCCCACCGTGCCGATCTCGTCGGACTCCACCAGGGTGATCTGCAGATGCCGGCCCAGCAATTTCGACAGCGCTGCCGCCGCCATCCAGCCGGCCGTGCCGCCACCGGCAATGACGACACGGCGTACCGGGCGCGGTTGCGGGTCCAAAGGCGTGGTGTCGGACATGTCGAAATCCTCAGCGATTCAAGCGTTGTAGCAGCCGTGCGCGCAGGCTGCGCGCGCTGGCGTCGTCCATCGGGGCCAACACGCCGCGCGCGGCATCGGGCAGATGCGCGGCAGTGCTGTCGTCGGACTCGAAGACGTAGTGACGAAACACTTCCTGCCAGGTAGCGCGTTGTTCGGCCGGCAGGTCGCGAATGGTCAGCAGTGCCAGCATCAGCGCGTTCATCGGCGAATCCATGTAGGCCGGGCTCTGCCGCCACCAGAAGTTCACCAATACGTTGAAGCTCTGCAGTGCTTCGACGTGATGCCACCACATGCTGGGAATGAACAGCGCATCGCCCGGCGCCAGCTCTGCGACCAGGGCGTGGTCCAGCGCCTGCGCATAGCGCGGAAAACGCTGCAGGTCCGGTGCGGCGATATCCACCAGGCTGACCGGCTGCCCGGCCGGGGTGAGATCCAGCGGGCCGATGTAGAGATTGGCCAGCTGATCGGGCGGGAACAGCGTAAAACGGCGTCGCCCGGCGACCACGCAGGCCAGGTTGTCGGGCAGGTCCTGATGGGCGGCGATACGGGTGCGGTTGCCGATCCAGATGCTGGCCAGCGGCTGGCCCTGCGGCAGCGCGATCGGGTTGTGCGCACGTAACCCGGGCAGGTAAGTGTCCAGCGTGGTGGAGCCGACGTAGATGGCCGGTGGCTGCGCGTTATCCAGGTCGCGCAGCAAGGTGTCCAGCACCACGCCCAACGGCACGCGTTCGGGGCGGAAATTGAAGCCGCTCATGTCCGCGTTGTAGAAAAAGCGCCCACCGATCTCCGGTGGCCCAACCTGCGCCACCACCGCCTCGCCGCGGTCGAAACCACGCAGGTAAGCGGCAGCGGCCTGCGCAGAACTGGCGCCGGCGCGGGCCAGTGGCCAGTCGCGCACCAGCCCGCGCAGCACCAGCGGCGTGGTGGAGCGAAGGATGGCCGGGTCCAACTGTTGCGGGTCCAGGCCGTGGCGTTCTTCGATGGCGCGTGGCTCAGGCGGCATGACGGCGGTTCATGCGTTCGAGCAGATGGCGCAATTGCGCAATCGAGGCCACCGCCATGTACAGCGGTTCCAGATCGCCATGCCGGTGCAGTTCGAGCAGCGCCGCGTCATCGAGTGTGCGCAGGCGTTCTTCGTGCACGACATAGAGCCCGGCCAGGCGGCATTCCAGGCCGTTGTTCAAGGTGGCTTCGAACACGAAGGGCTCGAGCAGGTCGTAACGCAGCGCACGGTCGACGAACGCCGTGCTGGCCACCAGGCCATCGTGCAGCGTGCGTAGCACCTGGCTGATGTGGTCGAGAAATTCGGTGGTGCCGCCGTGTTCGCGAAACAGCGGTTCGCCCTCGGCGCGGCTGACGCGTGGGCTGTCCAGGTCCACATGCACCATCGGCCCATCGGGCTGCTCGCCGATCAGGAACGGTTGGCGCTCGATCGCCAGCGGGACATAGGGCGCATCCCAATGCGCGCCATCCAGGAACAGGTTTTCGCCCAGGCGTAATCCCAGCAATGCCAGCGGCTGGAAACTGCGCTCGCCGCTGCGATGGAATACGATGGGGTATTGCGCCTGCACCTGGCGAAATTCCTGCGGAAAGGTCGCAGCCGACATCACGTCATCGCCGTAGGCGGCGCCGTGCGCGGTGATCACGCGCAGATCGCGGTGATCGAGATTGTTCAACAACACAGCATTGGTCATGGGGGATTGGCACAGCACACAGGGCGCGTGGCCCATGCTTCAACGAATCGCAACTGCACGGCAAGCCCCGGATGCATTGACGTCCTGGGGCGGGGCAATGGCCGTGTACGTTCCCCGGCAGCCAGGCCGCTGGGGAACGGATGGGCTATAGCAATGCAGTCACGCTTGCATCGCCACAGCGGATATCACCAGAACTTGTAACGCAGACCCAGCATGTAGCGCGGGCCGGTCTGGGTGGCATAGATGATCTCGTTCTTCTGCCGGCCATGCTGGCGCTGTATTTCGTTGGTGAGGTTGATCGCCTCCAGGCTCAGCGACAGGTTCTCGGTCCACTGGTAGCCGATGCTCAGATCCAGCTGGCCATAGGCTTCGGTGTAGACCGGGTTGGGCAGGCCGCTGCCGTCGAAGCGCGCGGCCAGGAATTCGTCGCGCCAGTTATAGGCCGCACGAACCTGCCATTGTCCCTTGTCGTAGAAGCCGACCAGGTTGGCCGAATCGCTCAACCCTTCCAGCGCGAACTGCTCGCCGATCACATAGTTGTTGTAGGTCAGCCCGGAATCGACCTTAGTGTAGTTGGCCGACACGCCGAAGCCGCTCTGGCCGAACATGTGCTGCATGTTGAATTCCCAACCATCCAACGAGGCCGAACGCTGGTTGGCCGGCGCGGTGATGGAGAAGTTGGCGATCGGGTCGCCCGGCTGCCCGCTGATCGTACCGGTGGCGTTGCCATTGGTGTCGTCGGTTCCGCGGACCACGCCCGGCTGGCCGGCGAAGTTGCGGAAGATGTAGTTGCGGATGCAGGTCAGGTCGACGGTGGCGCAGCCATTGGCCAGCGCCTGGTTCCAGTAGGCGCCGCCCACCGGCGTGTGCAGGCCGAGCGAGGTGTCGTTGCGGGTGGTGACGCCGACATAGTTGTCGATGTTCTTGCGGAAGTAGCCCACCGAAGCGTAGCTCGCTTCGCCGTAATACCACTCCAGCGACAGGTCGATGTTGTGCGACAGCAATGGTTTGAGGCCGGGGTTGCCTTCCTGGCCGGAGCCGCCTTCGATGCGACCGATCTGGTTGAGCGTCTGCCCGCCCTGGATGTCGCCCCAACCGGGCCGGCCGATGGTCTCGCCGTAGCTGCCGCGCAGCACCAGGTCTTCGCGCAGCTTGAAGCTCAGGTCCAGGCTGGGCAGCCAGTATTCGTACTTGCCGCTGCCACCGGAGAACGCCGAGTCGGCCAGCCGGATCGGCAGCTCGTTGTTGGCGACCCAGTCGATGCCCACGGCCACCGGTATCAGCGCCCGCGCTTCCACCTTGGTTTCCTCGTAACGCACGCCGGCGGCCAGGCTGATCGGCACGTGCAGATCGTCCCAGCTATTGCCCCACTGCAGGTAGGCGTTCTTGGATTTTTCGGTCACGCGGCGGTCGGTGGTGAACACCGGCGAGATACGGTACAGCGACTCATCGCCAGCGACTTGCGCGGCGGCCTGGCGCGCGCGCTCGAAGTCGAACAGGAACAGCTGGTTGAACTGCGCCGGATTGCCGCTGCCATCGATCGCATCGAAGTACTGCGCGAACGAGCTGGGAATCCACAGGTCGTCCGGATAATCGGCCGCCGTGCCGTTGCCGCCCCAGGTGTCGCGCTGCACGTTGGAAAACGCCGAGCGGTTCTTGACCTCGGTGCTGCCGATGCCGAACTTCAACTGCGAATAGTTTTCGAAGGTGAAGTCGCCGTTGACCTGCGCCTGATCGATCTCCGACTTCATGTAGCTGTTGCGGAACGCCGAGCCGGTGACCAGGGTGCGCGACGGGTCCAGGCCATTCAGCCCGAAGCCCAGCTGCTGCTGCAGCACCGGGAAATCCTTGCTGAAATCCACCACCGAGGTGCCGCGGTAGAAGCCGGACACGCCCAGCGAGTTGCTCGATCCGTACGGGCTGTCCGCGCCGGCTTCGGCGGTGGAGCGGTGGATGTCGAAGTTGAGCTTGAACTGATCGTTCACCGCCCAATCCACATTGAAACCCAGCGACTTGTTCTGGTTGCGCGTGGCCGCCTGGGAGCCGGCGGTGGCCAGATCGCTGGTGGGCGGATTGACGATCTCCGAATAGGTGATCGGACCGGCGACCGGCCCCTTGGTCCAGGAACTGGCGGACGGTCCGTAGTTGAACCACACCGACATCTCGTTGCGCTGCTGCTGGATCTTGTTTTCCGAGTAGGTGTAATCCAGCGTGGTGGTGATGTTGTCCAGCGGCTTGTACTGCAGCACCAGCTGGCCGTTGGTGCGCTGGCGTTCGACGCCGACCACGCGGTAGTTGAGGTTCTGCGGCACCGAATAGATATCGTTCGGACCGGGGCGGTTGACGATGTTTTCCGAGCCCGGTGCGCCTGGCTGCGGAATGGTGCCGTAGGCGGTGGAATCGCCACGGAAGGCGCGCCAGCCATTGGGCACGCCAACCTGGCTGTAGCCGAAGTCGCGTTCCTGGTAGCTGCCGCTCAGCGACACGCCGAAGCGCCCGTCGGCCGAGGTGTTGCTGAAGATGCCAGAGATTTCCGGCGTCAGCGAATCGCCCTGCAAGCGGCCGGGCAGGTTCTCGTTGGACGCGTCGTGCACACCCTTGAGGCCCACATTGGCATGCATACCGGGGTTATCCAGCGGCCGGGCGGTCTTGATGTTGATGGTGGCGCCGATACCGCCGGTAGGCGTGCTGGCACGGCTGGTCTTGAACACCTCGATACCGGAGATCGACTCGGACGCCAGGTTGGCGAAGTCGAACGCACGCGAGTTGGAGGCATTGGATTCTTCGATGCTGGCGCCCGGCATCTGACGTCCGTTCAACAGCACCAGGTTGAAGTCCGGGCCGACGCCGCGCACGGTGACGCGCGAGCCTTCGCCGAGCGAGCGGTCGATCGACACACCGCTGATGCGCTGCAACGATTCGGCCAGATTGGTATCGGGGAATTTGCCGATGTCTTCGGCCACAATGCCGTCGACGATGCCTTGCGCATCGCGTTTGACGTTCATCGACGAGCTAAGGCTGCCGCGAATACCGCTGACCTGGACGGTATCGAGGGTGGCAGGGTCGGCCTGACTGGCGCCTGGGGCAGTGGATGCCGACTGCGGCGCCGGCGCAGTTTGCGCGGCCAGCGGAGTCGACAGGGCGAACAGCAGGGCAGACGTCAAGCGCTGCGTGCGCGGCAGGGTGCGAGTCTCTCTCACGGTAGTTGCTTCCCAAACAGAAGATAAGGCCGGCCCCAGGCGAGGCAGGCAAAGGTCAATGGAACAATCGAGCATTTGTTAGTGCGGCCTTAACAAAGTCAATTTGCACTGCAGCATCGGTCGCGACCCTGCCGCGTCACACATCGTTCCATCGAGCAAGGTGTGCAATGCGTCCGTGTGCGAACGCTTGGCCTTACCATCGCGCTTGGATGGCAACGTATCTCGATACGCGATGGCACTGACATAGCGGGCGCAAGCCTTGAATGTGCAACTGGCAAGCGGATTGGTCAGCTGCCAGTGCGTTGCCGGCCCGACGCCTGCACGCCAGGCCGCCGCCTTGCGTCATGTCTGCCGCAACCACCCACCTTTGATTGGAGCGCACGATGATCGATCTGTACTACTGGCCCACCACGCCCAACGGCCACAAAGTCACGCTATTCCTGGAAGAGGCCGGGCTGCAGTACACCCTCAAGCCGGTCGACATCGGCAAGGGCGAGCAATTCGCGCCGGCATTCCTGCAGATTTCGCCCAACAACAAGATGCCGGCCATCGTCGACCATGCACCGGCCGATGGCGGCGGTGCGCAGAGCGTGTTCGAATCCGGCGCGATCCTGCTGTACCTGGCCGAGAAGACCAGCCGCTTCCTGCCGCGCGATGCCCGCGGCCGCATCGCCGCGTTGGAATGGCTGTTCTGGCAGATGGGCGGGCTGGGACCGATGAGCGGCCAGATGGGTCACTTCAATGTCTACGCACCGGAAAAGATTCCGTACGCGATCGAGCGCTACAACGCCGAGGTGCGCCGCCTGCATGGCGTGCTCGACAAGCGCCTGGCCGACCACGCCTTCCTGGCGGGCGCCGACTACGGCATTGCCGACATGGCCAGCTATCCGTGGATCGAAGTGTATGGCGACCTCAAGCCGGACTATGCCGCCTTCCCGCATCTGAAGCGCTGGCACGACGCCATCGCCGCCCGCCCGGCTACCCAGCGTGCCTACGCGCTCAAGGAGCAGGTCAACCACAATGCGGCCAAGCCGCTCAGCGATGAAGAGCGCAAGCACCTGTTCGGCAAGCGTTGAGGCAGAGCGCTCAAGCAGAGTGCTGGAGCGTAGTGCTGAAGCGCGGTGTTGGGGCTGGCGCTTCAGGGTCTACCGCGCAGGTGGGCGTTCGGCATTGCATCGCTTTACGCAGTAACGCAGTCAGATACCGCACCACGCAGCGATTCCAATCGCACTACCAGGCTGCGCCCACCCTCATCCGGCGCGAAGCGCCACCTTTTCCCGGCAGAAGAAGCAAACTAGAGCCCCTCTCCCCTCGGGAGAGGGATCGGGGTGAGGGGACGGATCTCGCATCAAATCCGCAGTCACCCATCACCCGAGCCACATCAAACCCGCGATGGCCCATCCGCAGCGCACGCCAACCCCTAGTGGCACACACCCTGGCCTGTGCACGACAACATCCCCAGTACAACCCAGCATCGTGCGCACCGCCTGCCAATCGCCACACCCAAGACCGCTGCACTTCTCAAACACCGCACACCCCCGCATCCTGTGCGCAGTCGTCAGACAGGACCATCGATGCGCGCCCTGTTCGTAACCCTTGCCCTCATGCTCAGCACCGTTCCCATGGCCCACGCCGAAAAACTCACCCTGGAGGCCATCACCGGCCCGTTGCCGCTTTCCGGTCCCACGTTAATGAAGCCCAAGGTGGCACCGGATGGCTCGCGCGTGACCTTCCTGCGCGGCAAGGACAGCGATCGCAATCAGCTGGATCTGTGGGAATACGACATTGCCAGCGGCCAGACGCGCCTGCTGGTCGATTCCAAGGTTGTACTGCCCGGCACCGAAGTCTTGAGCGATGTCGAAAAAGCCCGTCGTGAACGTCAGCGCATCGCCGCGTTCACCGGCATCGTCGATTACCAATGGGCACCGGACGCGCATGCGCTGTTGTTCCCGCTCGGTGGCGAGTTGTATCTGTACGACCTGCGCAAGACCGGCGCGGCGGCGGTACTCAAGCTCACCCACGGCGAAGGCTTTGCCACCGACGCCAAGCTCGCACCCCAGGGTGGCTTCGTCAGCTTCGTGCGCGAACGCAACTTGTGGGTCATCGAGTTGGCCAACGGCAACGCGCTGCAGCTCACCCACGATGGTAGCGAGACCATCGGCAATGGCGTGGCCGAATTCGTCGCCGACGAAGAAATGGATCGTCACACCGGCTATTGGTGGGCGCCGGACGACTCGGCGATCGCCTTTGCGCGCATCGACGAATCACAGGTGCCAGTGCAAAAGCGCCCCGAAGTGTATGCCGACCACACAGAGGTGATCAGCCAGCGCTATCCGCAGGCCGGCCAGCCGAATGTGGCGGTGCAACTGGGCGTGATCGCACCCCGCGCCAAGGCGACCCCGCGCTGGATCGACCTGGGCAAGAACCCGGACATCTATCTGGCGCGCGTGGATTGGCGTGATGCACAGCGCCTGACCTTCCAGCGGCAGTCGCGCGACCAGAAAACCCTTGAGTTGCTCGAAACCACGCTGGCCAACGGCGCGCAGCGCACGCTCATCACCGAAACCTCGCCCACCTGGGTGCCGCTTACCAACGACCTGCGGTTTCTCAAGGATGGCCGCTTTCTCTGGAACTCCGAGCGCAGCGGCTACAAGCATTTGTATCTCGCATCCGAAGACGGCCACACGTTGACGCCGTTGACCTCCGGCAACTGGGTGGTCGATGCCTTGCTCGCCGTCGACGAACAGGCCGGCACGGTGTATTTCGCCGCGAGCAAGGACGGGCCTACGCAAACGCATCTTTACGCTGTCCCCTTGGCCGGCGGCGCGATCGAAAAGCGTTCCGCCACCAACGGCACGCACGCGGCCAGTTTCGCAAGCAACGCCAGCGTGTACGTCGATACCTGGTCCAACACCACCACACCGCCGCAGATCGAGTTGTTCCGCGCCAGTGGCGAAAAGATCGCCACGCTGCTGAAGAACGACCTGAGCGACCCGCAGCATCCGTACGCCAACTACCGCGATGCGCAGCGCCCGATCGCATTCGGCACGCTCACCGCCGCCGACGGCAAGACACCGCTGCATTACCGGCTGACCAAGCCAGAGCACTTCGATCCAGCCAAGCGCTATCCGGTCATCGTTTACGTGTACGGTGGCCCGGCGGCGCAGACCGTGCTCGATGTATGGCCCAGCCGCGGCGATGCCTTGTTCGACCAGTACCTGGCCCAGCGCGGGTACGTGGTGTTTTCGCTGGACAACCGCGGCACTCCGCGGCGCGGACGCGAGTTCGGTGGTGCGCTGTACGGCAAGCAGGGCACGGTGGAAGTGGACGACCAGTTGCAAGGCGTGGCCTGGCTCAAGCAACAGCCTTGGGTGGATGCCAAGCGCATTGGCGTGCAGGGCTGGTCCAACGGCGGCTACATGACCCTGATGCTGCTGGCCAAGCACAGCGACGCCTATGCCTGCGGCGTGGCCGGCGCACCGGTCACCGATTGGGGCCTGTACGACACGCATTACACCGAGCGCTATATGGATCTGCCGGCTCGCAACGCCGCAGGCTACCGCGACGCACGCATCGCCACGCATCTGGATGGCCTGCGCGCCAAGCTGCTGCTGATCCACGGCATGGCCGACGACAATGTGCTGTTCACCAATTCGACCGCGCTGATGAGCGCGCTGCAGCAACGCGGCACCCCTTTCGAATTGATGACATATCCCGGTGCGAAGCATGGGTTGTCGGGAGCAACCGCACTGCATCGTTACAAGACCGCCGAAGCGTTTATCAAACGCTGCTTGGGGCCATCTGCGGCCCCGGCGTCTGATTGAATACGCCTGTTCGAGACTGATGAAAGCTACTGGGAACAGGGAGTAGCGACCACTCCTTGGTCAGAGATTCAAGCTTTCTATTCAATAAGGAGCAGACGGCTCATGCATAGTGTTGAAGCCGGGCAACCCTCGTGTAAAGCAGCGTTCGCGTCTCGATGCAGACTTAAGAAAGGTCTGATCAACGCGGCCGGACGACACTGCGAGACACATCGGTCGCGTTGACCGCGCTCAGACCTTCGATTTTCCGCCGTTTCCGGCGCATTTTCGGGTTGTTTGCCCCATTACAGGCACACCTTCCCCACGGCAGGCATCAACTGCTTTCGTTTCATCCACAGGTTCGACAACGCAAACAGCGTCAGCACCTGCGCGGTGTTCTTCGCCAAACCGCGATAGCGCACCTTGACGTAACCGAACTGGCGTTTGATGACTCGAAACGGATGCTCCACCTTCGCGCGCAGGCTGGCCTTGGTGTGCTCCCAACGCTTCGCCCGCTTCAATTCGCGTTTGTTCTTGATCTGCTTCAGCTTCGAGGGCTTCTCTGCGATCAGGTAGCGCAGCTTGCGCT